>CAYSWG010000150.1:0-6579 GCA_964434465.1 uncultured Geobacteraceae bacterium | reverse complement strand
GCAGGTAGTCCCGGCGGGACAGGTCACCGAAGCCGGGCATTCTGAACCGGGCATAATCCATCAGGGCCGTTCCCCGTTCTGTGCCCCCTCCGGGCGGCGGATGCGCACCCGGCGTATTTTCCGCTCATCGGCATCAAGGACCGTCAGGTGAATATCCCCGGCGGCAACCTCTTCGCCGGTACGGGGAATGCGGCCGGTCAGGTGAAAGATCAGCCCCCCCACCGTATCGAACATATCCCGCTCCACGGTAATCTGGAAATGCTCTTCCAGCTCTTCGATGGGGAGACGGGCATCGACGATCACCGAGCCATCCGCCTGGGGCAGCAGCCACTCCTCTTCCAGGTCATACTCATCCTGGATGTCACCGACGATCCGTTCCAGCAGGTCCTCGATGGTGACCAGACCGGAAGTGCCGCCGTACTCATCGATGACGATGGCCATGTGCACCCGTTTCCGCTTGAACTCCTGGAGGAGCTGTTCGAGATTCTTCGTTTCCGGGATGAAATAGGGCGCCCGGACGATGTTCTTCAGACTAACCGTCGGAAGGTCCGTCCCCCAGTACTTGAGCAGGTCCTTGGCATAGACCAGGCCGATGATATTGTCAACGGTTCCCTCGTAGACCGGCATGCGGGAATGGCCGCAGGAGATGATTTTCGCCCGCACTTCCTCTATGGAGTCGGTACAGTCGACGCAGCCCATGTCGGTCCTGGGCACCATGATCTCCCGCACCACCGTGTCCCGCAGATGGAAAATGGATTGGATCATCTCATTTTCCTGCCGGTTGATCAACCCCTCCTCCTCGCCGGCGCTGATCACTTCCTGGATCTGTTCCTCGGTGATCCTCCGCCGGCCGGCCAGCAGCCGTTCGAAAAATTCCCACACACCGCTATGTTTCCTGCCAGCAGATCCGTCTTCCAATGGTCTGAACCCTCCCTGCGCCTAGTGAAATCTGGCAAAAAGCGCCATAACGAGTAGCGACACGAATATGCCCACCGCAGCGCCGCGCACCACTTCCGGCAGCGAATGCAGCCCCAGGGTCACCCGGGAGTTGCTGACCATGACCGCCAGGACAAGGGTCAACAGCGAGCTGAGGGGATCCTGGGACGTGAAGGTCACCACCACGGCAATGGCGAAGGAAACCGCCGCGTGCCCGCTGACGCTTCCCCCCTCCAGGGGGGTGCCGCGGCCGGTGCAGGCCTTGAGCAGTACAACGCACAGCACCACGCCAAGGATGGCGACAAGGCTACCCAGTCCGCTGGGAACACCGATCATGCCCAACACCTCCTTGTACGGGGGAAAAAAGTACCGGGACAGGATCAGGTAGCCCATGACCGCGGCGCCGATTGCCGCGGTGAGCACCGCGCCGGCCGCCACATCCTTGGCCGCCTTGGCCAGGGGGTGGTGATCGGGCGAGACCAGGTCCACGCAGAGCTCGATGGCCGTGTTCATCAGCTCGGCGCAGAGCACGAGGGAAATTGCCAGGACCAGCAGCACGAGCTCGATACCGGAAATCTCCAGGAACAGAACCAGCGCCAGGATCGCCAGGGCCGCAAGAAAATGATTGCGCATGTGCCGCTGGCTCCGTGCCGCGTAGAGAATGCCCTCAATGGCATAGTTGATGGAATCCGTATACCGTTTCGACTTCTCGGGAGCCCCGGGCATCTACAGGAACCCTTCCTGCTTCAGCAGCCGGACCAACTGCCGCTGCTTGCGCTCCATGCGCCGGGCCGCCGCCTCACCGGAGCGTTCGTGGTCATAGCCGGCCACATGGAGAATACCGTGCAGCAGGAGAAACCCCATGCGGCAGGCCAGGGAGACGCCTTCCTCCTCCGCCTCCCGCAGGGCCGTGTCCACGGAGATGACCACATCGCCCAGCAGCCGCGGCGCCCCGTCGGGAAACCCGTCACCGGCCAGGGGGAAGGACAGGACATTGGTGGGCGCGTCCTTCCGGCGATACTCCCGGTTCAGCCGGCGCATGGCCCTGTCGCCGACGATGGTCACCGACAGTTCCCTATCGGTCAATGCCAAGGCGCTTAAGATCCTCTCCGCCAGACCTCGGAGCGTCTTCACCGCGACCGGATGCCGCCTTTGCCTGTTCCCTATCGCTATCGTCACTGGTTTTCTTCCTTCCATTCACCTTGAATGCCGGTTCCGGGTAGTCGATGCGATGGTGGTAGATGCCGGCAAGAATCCGGTTGAAACTCTTGGCAATGTCGTGGAGATTTTTCAGGGTCAGCTCGCACTCGTCCAACTGGCCGTCAATGAAAATATTGTTGATGATTTTCTGCACCATGCCCTGGATGCGGGACGGTGTGGGATCGGACAGGGTTTTCGATGCGGCCTCCACGCAGTCGGCCAGCATGACCAGCCCGGCTTCCCGGGTCTGGGGTTTGGGCCCGGGATAGCGGAAGTCCCGCTCGTCGGCGGTCCGATTATCCGGATCTTCGGCGTCCTTGGCCTTCTTGTAGAAGAAGGTGATCAGCGCCGTGCCGTGGTGCTGCCGGATGATATCGATAATCGGCCGGCCAAGGCGCCTTTCCCGGGCCAGTTCCACCCCTTCCTTCACATGGGAGGTGAGAATCAGGGCGCTCATGCTCGGCGACAGCTTGTCGTGGCGGTTTTCCCCGCCGACCATGTTTTCTATGAAATAGAGCGGTTTGCTGATCTTGCCGATATCGTGGTAATAGGCCGCTACCCGTGCCAACAGCGGATTGGCGTGAATGGCCTCCGCCGCCGCCTCGACCATGGTGCCCACCAGGATGCTGTGATGATAGGTCCCGGGCGCCCGGATCATCAGGTCACGGAGAACGGGAGAATTGAGACTGGCCAGTTCGAGCAGCTTGATATCGGTCGTGTAATGGAACAGGCTTTCGATCACCGGGACGGTTCCCGACACCACCAGGGCGTTCAGCAGCCCGCCGACCAGGGCAAAAAGCATAATATAAAGCGTCTGGGAGGTAAAGAGATTATCCGTGAGAATCTGGAACGACACCGCCATGGCCAGATTGACGACGCTCACCTTGAGGCCGGCGCTGTAGATGGTGCCCCGGCACTGGCACTGACGGACGCCATGGGCGCCGATAATTCCGCCCACCAGCCCATAGAGCACGACCGGCAGGCTGAAGTCGAACAGAATGCCCACCAGGGGAGCGGTCACGGCACAGTAGACCAGGGCCACTTCCGAATTGAGAATGATCCTGACCAGCATGGCTCCGGCAGCAAAGGGCAGCAGATAGAAATACCCGTCGATATCGATCCGTGGAAAGAGGACCCCCATGGTCGACGAAATGCCGTAGGCAACCTTCAGGAAGGCAAACAGGCCGACCGTAATAAGGGAGAGCAGCAGCAGGTCCTTGGCGGACGGTTTGAACTTGCGGATGTTTTTCATGCCGAAGCGATAGGGAAAATAGAGCAGCACCAGCAGCAGGGCAAAGAGGCCGGTGCCGGTGCGGAACCGGTTCAAGCCCCGGCCCACTTCGAAAATACTATTCAGCTTCACCGCCTGCTCGACGCTGATCCGCTCGCCTTCCCGGACAATCATCTCGCCCCGCTCGATCTGGTAGACGACAGGGCGCACCGCCGCACGCGCATCGCGCTGCCGGGCCTCGGTGACCGCACGGTTGACGAGCAGATTCGGCTGCAGCGCCGCCGCAAGCACTGCCCTGACCGACGCGGCCTCCCGGCGGTCTGATCCGGCCAGGCGCAGTTCAGGCACCTGCTTCGCCGCCTCCCGCAGATCGACAATGTTGTCCAGGCCCTCGCCGGCGCCAAGCTGGCGGCCGCTGCCCTGCTCGTAGAGGACGATGCCGTGGCGGCGATCGGCACTGAAGGCGGCGCGATCGGCAACAACCGTCACCGCGTAGATGTCGTCGACAACATGGCCGATTTCCGCCAGGGCCGCGCTGAAATTCCTGAGCCGCTCCATGGCGGCAAGTTGGTCCGGAGTCACGTCACTGCCCAGCACCCCGGATACGTTCTGGCGCAAGCTCTCCCGGTCGAGTCCCCCGCTGCCGCGGCCGTCAATGACCAGGGCAAACACCCGGGCAAACCGCTTCCTGACCTGGTCTGCCATGGCCGGAACCAGTTCGTAGACCAGCGGTGCGGCGCGTTCCGCCTCCAGGCGCTTCTTCTCCATGAGTTCCCGGTCTTCCACCAGGTAGCTCTGGGTCGCCTTGATATCCGTGGAAGCGATGTCGCCGGCAGAATACCGGGTCATATGAAAATGCTTGCTGGGGATGAGGAGAAGGGCGAGGAGGAAGGCGGTACCCAGCAGCAGAACCGCCCGGCTCACCTTCACGTTGCGTTCCGTGGAAACGAAATCCTCAAGGGAGGCAACCAGGCGCCGGACGCGTCCGGCAAGCCGACGGGTCACGCTGCCCGTTTCCATCGTGTCTTTGGTTGTATCGGAGGGCATACCCTGTATCTGAATCCTCACCGGGTTACCGGAACAGTGTAGAAATCAAGTCTGGTACTATAAACGTTCTCCACGAACACTGTCAATGTAAACATCGGCGGCGCACAATGACCGGACCATTACCACGTTCCCATTCCCGATCATTTATGCTATACAAGAGCCGATTCTGGAACGGGGCGCTGTCCCCGCAGCAAAGGAGACCATCATGGATTGTATCGCAGACATTTACGCACGGGAGATTCTCGACTCACGGGGCAACCCCACCCTGGAAGTGGAAGCAGTCCTCGAATCCGGCGCCACCGGCCGGGCGGCCGTACCCTCGGGTGCTTCCACCGGAGAACGGGAAGCCCTGGAACTGCGGGACGGCGATGCCGGCCGCTACCTGGGCAAGGGCGTGCTGACCGCCGTGGATAATGTGAATTCCCGCATCGCCGACCTGCTCATCGGCATGGACGCCACGGACCAGGCGGCCATTGACGCCCGCATGATCGAACTGGACGGCACCGAATACAAGAGCAGCCTGGGCGCCAACGCCATCCTCGGCGTATCCCTGGCCGTGGCCCGGGCCGCCGCCGCCTCCCTCGGCATGCCCCTCTACCGTTACATCGGCGGCGTCAACGCCCGGGAACTGCCCCTGCCGATGATGAACATTCTCAACGGCGGCGCCCACGCCGACAACAATGTGGATATCCAGGAGTTCATGATCATGCCCGTGGGCGCACCGGACTTCGCCACGGCCCTGCGCATGGGCGCGGAAATTTTCCACGCCCTGAAAGCCGTCCTGAAGAGCAGGGGCTGCAACACCGCCGTGGGAGATGAAGGCGGTTTCGCACCCGATCTCGGCTCCAACGAGGAAGCCCTCCAGGTCATCATGGAAGCCGTTGAACAAGCCGGCTACCGGCCGGGGGACGACATCCTCCTCGCTCTGGATGTGGCCTCGTCGGAACTGTACCGGGATGGCAGGTACGTCCTGGAAAACGAAGCGTCACCCGACAAGACTGCCGACCAGCTTGTGGACTTCTACGAAGACCTGGTCAACCGCTATCCGATCATTTCCATTGAAGACGGCATGGCCGAAAATGACTGGGACGGCTGGAAGAAACTTACCGAGCGCCTGGGCGGCCGTATTCAACTGGTGGGCGACGATCTGTTCGTCACCAATGCGAAAACCCTGCGGCAGGGTATTGAGCGGGGCGTGGCCAACTCCATCCTCGTCAAACTGAATCAGATCGGCACCCTCACCGAAACCCTCGACGCCATCGAAACGGCCAAACGGGCCGGCTATACGGCGGTCATCTCCCACCGCTCCGGCGAAACGGAAGACACCACCCTGGCCGACCTGGCCGTGGCCGTCAACGCCGGACAGATCAAAACCGGCTCCCTCTGCCGCACGGACCGGGTCTGCAAATACAACCAGCTCCTGCGCATCGCCGACGAACTGGGCGACACGGCCTGTTTCACCGGCAAGGAAGTATTCTACAACCTGCGCAAGGACTGAGCGGCCCCCGCCGCACCGGAAACCGGACAGTTTTTCCAGCAAGGCCCGACCCCACCGTCGGGCCTTTTGTGCATCGGCGACGGGATTGTCCGGCGGATGGCGCCACCGGACGAACTCGGATCGGTTTCTCCTTTCACACTAAAAAACTGTTGCAAATTAAAATATTCTGTTCTATACCATGCCCTAGCCGCACGCACGCCGCCCGCACCAGCAGGAGCAACCCCATGCACGACACCGGGGACCACCAGCCGCTGACAGATCCCGACGACACCCTGCAGCGCGATGCATCCGCCCACGCTGCCCCATCCCCCGCCGCCCGCACCGGCGGGGCGCCGCCCGACTGCGCCCCCCTGCTTCGACTGCAGCTGATCCAGGAACTGGCCGCCTGCGGCGACTGGGAATTTGACGCATCCCGGGGCACCCTTACCTGCTCGCCGGCCATGCTGCGCCTGCTCCGCCGGGAACCGGCCGCCGGCCAGCCCACCTTCCGGGAGTTCCTGGAGAGCTACCCGGAAACCGATGCCGGCCGGCTGCGGCATGCCCTGGAGCAGATCCTGTCCGGCTCGGAGCAGGTCCAGGTGGAACTGTGGCCCCGTTTCAGCGGCGGCTTCCCCGTACGGCAGCGCTGCACGCTCCTCCCCGGCACGGCGGTCCTGGCCGGATCCGG
>CAYSWG010000149.1:5841-6609 GCA_964434465.1 uncultured Geobacteraceae bacterium | reverse complement strand
CACCCGGCGGCGGGAAGGTATAGCGAATCAGTACCATGAGGGAAATCAGGGAAAAAAGCGTCAGCAGCACAAACTTGGAACGACGGATAACCGCATAAAAGAAAATGATCAGAAGCGCGGCAATGATCCAGGGGCTCTCCATGGCGCGCTCCAGGGTGAGACCCTGAATGAAGCTGATGACATTCTCCGTTTCAAAGGGGGTCAGAGCATCTTTGGTTTTCGTAAGCATTTCCTCTTTTTCCATTGCTCGCTCCTCGGGGTGCAAAGGGTGCCATGCCTGGTTTCGTTCCCAAACGGCTCCTTTCACCTACGATGCTGCCAGACGGACACTACGAAGTCGCCGATGACGGTTGCCGGCAAGGTGAGGTCAAAGACCCAATCAGAAGAACCGTTGCCGGATGGAAACTAAATAACAAATTTTCCTTTATATTTAAAGAATTATCTTCACGGCTGTTTCACCATGGCACACTGGGGACCGCCATTTGCCTTGACAAAAACGCGGTATGAATCTTAGTATACACAATTCATTTAAAAGGGTAACCATGGTGTGTATGGCTTTATGACCGGCATCCACCAGGTTCACACCTGCACTCCATCCCGCAAAGCAGAAGGACTCACCCATCGTGTCCTGGAAAGCAATCGGCATATTCGACTCGGGTGTCGGCGGCCTGACGGTCCTGAAGGAAGTCATGCGCGTCCTGCCCCAGGAAGACACCATCTATCTGGGCGACACCGCCCGGGTACCCTACGGGACGAAGTCCCCGGAAA
>CAYSWG010000149.1:0-5831 GCA_964434465.1 uncultured Geobacteraceae bacterium | reverse complement strand
CCCGCTACGCCGTTGAAATAACTACCTTTCTTGTCAGCCGCGACATCAAATTACTGATCGTTGCCTGCAATACGGCTTCAGCCGTTTCCCTCGACGTGCTCAAACAACACTTTTCCATCCCCATCGTCGGTGTGATTGAGCCGGGCGCACGACGCGCCGCAGCCGTGACGAAAACCGGTAAAGTCGGTGTCATCGGCACTGAGGGAACGATCAGAAGCAGTGCCTATACCAAGGCCATCAAGCGGATCAACCCGGAAATTGAAGTGATTACCCGTGCCTGCCCGCTCTTTGTGCCCCTGGCCGAGGAAGGCTGGATCGACAACGAGGTTGCCCGACTGACAGCAAAAACCTATCTGGGCGGTTTGCGCAATGAAGGAATTGATACCCTTGTCCTCGGCTGCACCCATTATCCGATTCTCAGTAAAACCATAGCCGAAACCATGGGCCCCGGAGTGCAATTGGTCGATTCCGCTGAAGAGACCGCCCGGACCGTGACGGAAATCCTGCGCACCGCAAACATGATCAGGCCTGAATCGGAAACCGGCAACCACCACTACTTCGTTACCGACGTTCCGGCTGGATTCAGCAAGGTCGGCAACCGCTTCCTGGGCAGAACCCTCGAAGGAGTTCACCAGGTCGCCCTTGAGGCAGAGGAGCATGCCAACCCATGAAGCCATTACTCAGTAAGCCATTGCTGTTGCTTGCGGCTCTCGTCATCGCCGGCGTGGCCCTGTACCTGGTTGTGGGCAAACTGCGGGACGTCCCCCGGTCGCTGCCACCTGCTCCCCCCCCACCGGCAACCACCGTAACGGTAACGCTCTTTTTCCACTCTCCGGATGCCCGCGGCCTGGTTCGGGAACCCCGCACCATGGAGAAGTGCTCCGGCGACACGCCCGCCTGCATTCACGCCATCCTGAAAGAACTTGCTGCCGGCCCCGCCGGAGACGGTGCGCCGGTTATTCCCGCAACCAGTACCTTCAACGGGATACACCTGGAAGGCACCACGGCGGTAATCGACCTGGGCAAGAATTTCGCTGCGGGTGTTCCGGAAGGCAGCGCCGCGGAAATGGCCGCAGTGTATGGAATCGTCAACACGGTTGTGGCCAACTTCCCAACAATCACCAGCGTCCGTTTGCTCCAGGATGGCCGCACGCGCGACACCCTCAAGGGACATCTCGACCTGAGCGGACCCCTTGAAGCTGATTTCAGTCTGGAAAAAACAGCACACTGACTGCCCTTGTCCCCTTTTGCCAACACTCTATGTTCATGCGGAGGACTGCACCGTTGCCACTACCATTTTTGCAAACGATCACCAACCGGGCCCTCATACTCGACGGCGCCATGGGAACCATGCTCCAGGAGCGCGGGTTGCGGCCGGGGCAGTCTCCGGAAGAGCTGAACCTGACGCTGCCCGATGTTGTGGCCGGTGTGCACCGGGCATACGCCGAAGCGGGAGCCGACATCATCGTCACCAATACGTTCGGCGGAAACCGGGAAAAGCTTGCCCATTACGGACTGGAAGGCAAGCTGCGGGAAATCAATGAAGCAGGTGTGGCCATTGCTCGCAATGCGGGTGGAGAGAACGCGTATGTCGCCGCATCAATCGGTCCGACCGGCAGGTTTGTCGAACCGGTTGGCAACCTGTCCTTTGATGCAATGGCTGCCATTTTCCGAGAGCAGGCCGAAGCACTCATCCACGCCGGCGCCGACCTGATTACCCTGGAAACCTTCCTCGATATCAAGGAAATTCGCGCCGCCATCATTGCCATTCGCGAAATCGCGCCAAGCATACCCATCATCGCCATGCTGACCTTCGACGACAAGGGACGCAGCGTGCTCGGCACGCCGCCGGAGACCGCAGCCATTACCCTGGAGGCTGCCGGAGCCAACGTCATCGGCTCAAACTGCGGTCTCGGTGTGGACGGCATATATGAGATCCTCCGGGCCATGGGCCAGACCACGCGTCTGCCCCTTATTGCCCAGGCAAACGCTGGCTTGCCCATACTCAAGGATGGCAAGACCCTGTTCCCCGGCACCCCCGAGGAAATGACCGCCTACCACGACCGACTTCTTGACCTGGGGGTTCGGATACTAGGCGGCTGCTGCGGCACCACCCCGACGCACATTCGCGCCATGGCAGATGCCCTCGCCGAAAAAAACCGACCCTTCACGCCACCGCCGGCCCGGAACGTCCTGTATCTTTCCAGCCGCTCGGCCTTTGCCGCCATTGGTACAGCACATCCGACGGCAGTAATCGGTGAGCGCATCAATCCAACCGGCAAGAAAACCTTTGCCGCCGAACTGCGTGACGGCAAGGTCAGCTACATTCGCCGTGAAGCACTGGAACAGACCGCCGCCGGCGCAACCTTGCTCGACATCAACGTGGGAACGCCCGGCATCGATGAGCCAGCCACCATGGAACAGGCCGTATTCTGTGTCACGGGAGCCGTTGCCACGCCGGTGGTCCTGGACTCGTCCAGCCCAGAAGCACTGGAACGTGGTCTCAAGGCTATCGATGGCAAACCACTGATCAACTCCGTTTCCGGTGAAGCAAAGAGCCTGAAGCGCATTCTGCCGCTTGTCAAAAAGTATGGTGCGGCGGTTATCGGCCTGACCCTCGACGAAGAGGGCATTCCGCCAACCGCCGCCGGGCGGGCCGCCATTGCCCGGCGAATCCTTGCAGCAGCCGAGGAGTACGGTATTGGCAAAGAGAATATCATTATCGATTGTCTGACCCTGACGGTCAGTGCCGAACCGACCCAGGCAACGGAGACCCTCGAGGCAATCCGCCTGGTAAAAGAGGACCTGGGGCTGCACACCGTTCTCGGCGTCAGCAATATATCCTTTGGCCTCCCCTGCCGGCCGCTCATTTCGTCGGCGTTTTTTGCCATGGCACTGCAGGCTGGACTCGATGCAGCCATCATCAATCCCAAAGAGCGGGCCATGATGGATGTCTGGCGCTCCGCTATGGTGCTTCTCCAGAAGGACCAGCATGCCGCCCGTTACATTGCGGCCTATCGGGATCAGTCCGCCGCCGAACAGACGTCGTCTCATACAGTTCAATCGGCCGATATTCGCGGGCAATTGTCCCTGGCGGTAATCAATGGTGACCGGGAATCGGTGCGCACCCTGGTGGAGTTGGCTCTAGCCGAAGGTCTTGCCCCACTGGAGATCAGCAATGAAGGACTTCTCCCCGGACTGGAAGAGGTTGGCCGCCGCTTTGAAAAGAACCAGGTCTTCCTGCCCCAGGTGATGCTTGCCGCTGAAACCATGCAGACCGCTTTCGCCCGCCTCAAAGAGGAAATGTCCCTCGCACCCCTGACCTCCCTGGGAACCATTCTCATGGCAACGGTTGAGGGGGACATTCATGACATCGGCAAGAACATCGTCTGTACTCTTCTGGAAAATCACGGCTTCGAAGTAATTGATCTGGGCAAAAACGTTTCGGCAGCTACGATCGTCAGGGAAGCCCGTGAACGGCGCGTGGATGCGGTCGGCCTGTCTGCACTCATGACGACTACCATGGCTGAAATGGACAACGTGATCCGCCAACTGCGCGCTGCTGGTGTCAAAACCTTCACCATGGTAGGCGGTGCCGTTGTTACCCAGGAGTATGCTAACGAAATCGGCGCGGATCTGTATGCCCGTGACGCAATGGAAGCAGTGCCACGCATTAAAAAGCTCCTCGGAAAATCAATATGATGAGCAGTTTTTTGCCGCTTTTCTTTCTTGCATGAATTGATGTGCCATGCTAACGTGCCGGCGGAATTTGCGCCCTGTCGGCAACGACTGCCCGGCAACGGTAGGCGAGGACAGGAACGGAGTACACCATGGTCCCAGGATTCAATCACAATATCCTCTACAAAGGTGTCGTCTTTCACATTCAGACCGAAGACAGCGGCGTCAAGAAGCCGCAGATAACCACGCTCCTCTATCGAGAAGGTACCATCATTGCCTCCCGGAAAACCGACTATTCCGACATCATTACTGCCGACATGCTCGCTACGGTGGTCGAAGACCTGATGAAGGAGCAGCACAAGGATATGTTACGCCGCCTGAAATCCGGCGAGTTCGACAGCCGGGCGTTTCCCGAAGGGGTAGGCACTGTTCCCGTGCAGTCGGAGCCTCAGGAAACGACGGCAACAGTGGAAACACGCCACTCCCCTCCTGAGGAACCGCACCGTGAACCGCCTCCCCAGGGGAAAACCCTCGACGAAATGATTTTTGAATACCTGGTCTCTACGAAAGAGTAACCGGAAGGCATGTGCCTCAGCAGGTTGTTGAAAACGTCACGAGGAAGGACGGATGCAAGGCGCACGGAGCGCAGCACCTGAGACATATCACCTAGATAAGCGAGGAGGCGAGCACCGCGCAACGCAGCAGACGACTCCCCGCAGTAGTTTTTCAACAACCAGTTAGGAAAGGAACCATAGTGCAGACTGAAACCATCTCTTCTCTGGAAAGCAAGGCCCGCGACCTGCGGGTCTCAATCGTTAAAACGCTCCACAAGTCCCAGTCAGGCCACACAGGTGGCTCCCTGTCGGCCATTGACATGGTCACTGCCCTTTATTTCCACTTCATGCGCCACGACCCGCAGAATCCTGCCTGGGCTGAGCGTGACCGTTTTATCCTCAGTAAAGGACATGCTGCCCCCGCCCAATATGTTGCCCTTGCTGAAGCAGGTTATTTCCCCAAGGAAGACCTGATGATGCTTCGTCGTCTGGGCAGCCACCTGCAGGGCCATCCAGACAGCAAAGGCACACCGGGCGTTGAGGTCTGCACCGGCTCCCTGGGCCAGGGCCTCTCCATGGCCAACGGCCTGGCTCTGGGCCTGCGGCTTGACAAAAAACCAAGCCGCGTCTATGTGCTGCTTGGTGACGGGGAACTCCAGGAAGGTCAGGTATGGGAGGCAGCAATGGCCGCAGCCCATTACCGGATTGACAACCTGTGCGCCCTCATTGATGCCAATGCCCTGCAGATTGACGGTGAAGTGGAAAAAGTCATGAACGTGGCGCCAATAGCCGACAAGTTCCGTGCTTTTGGCTGGCACGTCATCGAGATCGACGGCCATGACATGGCTCAGATTCTCCATGGACTGGAGACCGCGGCAACCACCACCCGTCGACCGACCGCCATCGTCGCCACCACGGTCAAGGGCAAAGGTGTTCCCCGCTTCGAACATAAAGCCTCGTACCATGGCGTGGCCCCCAACGACGAAGAATTGCGTGAAGCACTCGTCTGCCTGGAATGCTTCGAAGACTGACAGAGAAAAAGAAAGGATAGTACACATGAAGGCAACACGGGACGCATACGGTGAAATTCTTGTACAACTGGGTGAAGAGAACCATGACATTGTCGTACTGGACGCCGACTTGTCCGGTTCGACAAAAACGTCCCTTTTCGCGAAGAAATTTCCCCATCGCTTTTTCAATATGGGAATCGCCGAAGCTAACATGGTCGGCACGGCGGCCGGTCTGGCCGCTGCGGGTAAAATCCCGTTCGTATCAACCTTTGCCATTTTTGCGGCTGGTCGCGCCTGGGAGCAGATTCGTCAATCCGTTGCCTACCCAAAAGCCAATGTAAAGATCGTTCCGACCCATGGCGGCATTACTGTTGGTGAAGACGGGGGCTCCCACCAGTCCGTGGAAGATATTGCCATCATGCGGGCAATCCCCAATATGACCGTCATCGTCCCGGCCGACGCCGCGGAAACCCGCGGGGCAGTTGCAGCGGCAGTTGCCTTGAAAGGGCCCGTCTATATCCGCCTCGGCCGAAATAAAGTACCCGCTGTCTTTGCCGACGACCACCAGTTCGTGCTGGGCAAAGGCAGT
>CAYSWG010000148.1:4573-6652 GCA_964434465.1 uncultured Geobacteraceae bacterium | reverse complement strand
TGGCTGCTTCGCGGGCGGCCTGGGTACCGGTGTTCATGGCCACCGCCACGTCGGCCTGGGCCAAGGCAGGCGCATCGTTGGTGCCGTCGCCGGTCATGGCCACCATGTAACCTGCAGCCTGGTTGTCGCGGATGAGCTTCAACTTGTCCTCCGGTTTTGCTTGAGCCAGAAAATCGTCCACCTGGGCCTCGGCAGCGATGGCGGCCGCGGTCAGCGGGTTGTCCCCGGTAATCATCACCGTTTTGATTCCCATGCTCCGCAATTGGATAAAGCGTTCCTGTATCCCGCCCTTGACGATGTCCTTCAGGTTGACGACGCCGAAAATCTCCCCATCGCAGCAGACAACCAACGGCGTGGCCCCGGCACGGGCAACCTCGTCGACGATGCGCTCCAGTCCTTCGGGTTTTACGTTGCCGCCCGCTTCCCGCACAAAGGCGATGATCGAGTCGGACGCCCCTTTGCGGTAGTGCTTATCCTCCAGATTCACTCCGGAAAGGCGTGTGTCGGCGCTGAAGGGGACGTTTTCCGCGTTGGTTGGGAGTACCGTTGCCCGCAGGCCGTATTTTTCCTTGGCAAGGACCACGATGCTTCGGCCTTCCGGGGTTTCGTCGGTCAGGGAGGCCATCAGAGCAACTTCGGCCAACTCCTGTTCCGTATGGCCGCCCACCGGGACGAAGGCCACAGCCTCACGATTTCCGAGTGTGATGGTGCCGGTTTTGTCCAGCAACAGGACGTTCACGTCGCCCGCCGCCTCGATGGCCCGGCCCGACAGGGCGATAACGTTTTTCTGGAAGAGGCGGTCCATCCCGGCGATGCCGATGGCGGGGAGCAGCGCGGCGATGGTCGTGGGCGCCAGGCAGACGAAGAGTGCTACGAGGATGGTGAGGGAGACCGGTGTCCCTTGTCCGGCGGCCTTGACGCTGTACAGGGAGAGCGGGTTCAGGTTGGCACAGACCAGCAGGAAGACGAAGGTCAGGGCGATCAGGAGCACCTCCAGGGCAACTTCGTTGGGAGTCTTGCGCCGCTTGGCCCCCTCGATCAGTGAGATCATCCGGTCGAGGAACGTCTCTCCGGGATCGGCGGTGATCCGGACGATAATCGAATTGGCTATAACCTTGGTCCCGCCGGTGACGGCACTTCGGTCTCCGCCCGATTCGCGTACCACCGGTGCCGATTCGCCGGTTACCGCCGCCTCGTTCACCAGGGCCGCACCGGCAACCACTTCACCGTCGCCCGCGATCAGTTCGCCCGCTTCTACCAGAATACAGTCCCCCTTGCGGAGCTGGTTGGCGCCGACCAGGGTGTGGTCACTGCCGAATTCGGGCTTTGACAGGCGTCTGGCCGTAACTTCGGTACGGGTTTTTCGAAGAGAAGCGGCGCGGGCCTTGCCGCGTCCTTCGGCCAGGGCCTCGGCATAGGCCGCGAAAATGACCGTCAGCCACAGCCACAGGGATACCATGCCGGTGAACCAGACCGGATCGTGGGTTTTCCCGCTGAGCGACATGATGAAGGTAACCAGGGTGATGATACTGGCAATCTCGACGCAGAACATGACTGGATTGCGCCACAGGGTGCGCGGATCGAGCTTCTTGAGCGAGTCGAGGAGAGCCGGGCCCATGATCCGGGAATCGAAGATTGATGTTGGTTCAGGCTTGCGCATCGACATTGTTAATTTTCCTGTAGGGGCGAGGCGCCGCCTCGCCCTGATTCGGCGACCGATCAAGTCGCTCCTACGAGTTCATCATCAGATGCTCCACGATGGGGCCCATGGCCAGCACCGGGAAAAAGGTCAATGCTCCGACGATGAGGATAACCAGGGTCAGCCAGACGGCGAAAGGTGCCTTGTCGGTGGGCAAGGTACCCGGGCTGGGAGGAACATACTTCTTCTCCGCCATGGACCCGGCCATGGCCAAGACCGCCACAGCCGGGATATACCGCCCGATCACCATGGCCAGAGCGCCCAGCAGGTTGTAGAAATTCGTGTTGCCGTTCAGGCCGTTGAAGGCACTGCCATTATTGTTAGCCATGGAGGCGAACCCATAGAACACTTCGGAAAGCCCATGGGCCCCGGGGTTGGCC
>CAYSWG010000148.1:0-4529 GCA_964434465.1 uncultured Geobacteraceae bacterium | reverse complement strand
AGAATCAAAACCACAATCCCGGAGGTCAGCACAGTCGTGATCGCCAGCCCCATCTCCCGCACCTCAATCTTCTTGCCCAGATATTCCGGAGTCCGGCCAATCATCAGACCTGATACAAAAACCGCGATTACCGCGAAGGCGAGCATGGTATAGAGACCTGAACCAACCCCGCCGGGCGCCAGTTCGCCCAGCAAGATCAGGCCCAGTGGGACCATGCCGCCCAAGGGCGTAAGGGAGTCGTTCATGGCTGACACGGCGCCACAGGACGTGCCGGTGGTGGCTACCTGGAAGAGACTGGTGCCGGCCAGACTGAAGCGGGTTTCCTTGCCTTCCATATTACCCCCCGTCACACCCATCCTGGCCACCAGCGGATTGCCGTTGACCTCCAGGGTCTGCAGCGCCGAACGATACAAACAGGATGAACAGCATTACCCCAAGAAGCGTCCACCCCTGTCGGGTGTTGCCGATCATTCTGCCGAAGGTATAGGTAAGGGCGAACGGTATCAGCAGGATCAGCAGGATTTCCAGGTAATGGGAGAGTGGGGTCGGGTTCTCGTACGGATGAGCCGAGTTTGCGTTGAAGAAACCGCCGCCGTTGGTCCCCAGCAACTTGATTGCCTCCTGAGAAGCGACCGGCCCCATGGGAATGGTGACTTCCTTGACCGTCACACTCTCGGTGACCGGGTTTCCGGCGGAGTCCGTGACCGGATTTCCCCTTTTGTCCAGCTTGGCCTTGTCGTAGCTTGCGGTCTGGAGCAGGGGCAGCGTCTTGTAGTCGCTGAAATTCTGGATAACTCCCTGGGAGACGAGGATCAGGGCCGCCACAAGGGAGATCGGCAGGAGGATATAAAGGACACTCCGTGTCATATCGACCCAGAAGTTGCCCAGCAGGAAGGTCTTGCGCCGCACGAAGCCGCGTATCAGGGCGATGACGACGGCCATGCCGGTGGCGGCGGAGATGAAATTGTGTACCGCAAACCCCACCATCTGGGTAAAGTAGCTGGCCGTCAGCTCGCCGCTGTAGTTTTGCCAGTTGGTGTTGGTGGCGAAACTGATCGCGGTGTTCAGCGCCAGTTGCCAGGAAAAGGAGGGGAATCCCCGCGGGTTGAGCGGCAGCAGGCGCTGCAGAAGCAGCATGGCGAACAGGGCCAAGCACAGCGCCAGGTTGAAGATGATCATGGAACAGGCGTAGCGTTTCCAGCCCATCTCCTCGTCCCTGTTTACTCCACAGATCCGGTAAAGGAAGCCCTCACAGGGGGCCAGAATGGAAGACAGGAAAGTCCGCTCACCCAGGTAGATCCTGGCCATGAAAGCGCCGAACGGCTTCACCAAGGCCAGCAGAACAACGAAAAAGAGAATTGTTTCCATCCATTCATGGGCAATCATCAGTTTTCCTCACTGAAGATGAACGTTACAAGGTCTACAGATCAGTTTTTACTTGGAAACGAAATGGCACGAACCTCCCATCGCTGTTCGCGGATATTGAAAAAGGGCATTTGCCCCTTTTCGACCTGCGGCGGCGGAATCATCGTGGCATCGTCAGGAATACGGTACTCGCCACGGCGGTATGGCGCCTCATCGGCAAAATCTTCTCCCAAAAAAGCCCCTGTTTCCGGATTATAGTAGTAAATTTTCATCGCGCACCCTTCCCTTCTTATCGGATAACCAGACATGCCCACGTTCACCGCTCACACGAGCAAACTATTTTCCCAGCAGCATCCCGCTACATTTCAACCCGGGTGACGTTCCCCTGGAGTTTGCTTGACGGCAACTTGTAGAATTGCACGAAGTTGGGCGTCAGTTTTTTAATGATGCTGAAAATGCGCCAGACAGGATTGTTGGTGACAATGTCCTCGATACCGTAGAAAATGACCTTTTCCCGGATCCCGTTTTTCTGGAGGAGTTTTTCCATGTCGATTACCTCCATGTATCCTGCCCGTATTTCGAAAGAGTCCAACCCGGTCCCGATTCCCTCGACCACCTTGTACCTGACGCCAAAGGGTTCGTCCGTGCGCACAATGGAAACCAGAACATTGCGCTCATAAATGATGTTGCTTCTGATCACGCCATGCACCAGGTAGGGAGGAATAACAGAGATTTCCTTGATGAAGTAGAGCGCCGTTCCCGGAATGTTGATTCCCCGGGCGTAGATCTGCTCGTAGGAAAGAAGGAAGGTATCCAGATCAAGCGGCCTCAATGCCCGGTAGAGGGCACGCTGACCACGGGTCCAGATCAGGATGGTAATGAACGGTACCGATGCAAGGATGATGGACCAGTACCCTCCATGGGGAATCTTGTTCATGCAGGCCGCGAAAAAAGTGGCGTCAACAGCGGTTATCAGCAAGGCGATCGGAACCTTCCACTTCTTTTTGGTGCGACTGAAGATGATGATCATCATGACACCGGTGATGGTCATGGTCCCGGTGACCGCCAGTCCATAGGCCGCCGCCAGGTTTTCCGATTTCCTGAAAAGAATCATGATGAAGATGACGGCCACGAGGAGCAGCCAGTTGATTGAGCCGATATAGATCTGCGATTTCAGGTGCGTCGAAGTGTAGTCCACTTTCAGAAGCGGCATGATACGGGTGGTGATGCCCTGGTAGATCACCGAGAAGACTCCGCTGATCAATGCCTGGGAAGCGATGATTGTCGCCATGATGGTCAGGATGAGAAACGGGACGTACAGGACAGGCGCTTGACCTTGAACCATGCCGAAGAGGAGGTTTTTGCCGGTGCCGTGGGACAGGACGTAGGCCCCCTGGCCGAAATAATTGATGATAAGGGCAAAGAAAGCGATGCACCAGGCACGGATGATAGGTTTGCGACCCAAGTGCCCCATGTCGGCATAGAGAGCCTCACCGCCGGTGGCGCACAGGATCACCTCGGAGAGAACGAAGAAGGCGGCAAAACCGTTGTCTCTGAAAAACTGCACCGCGTACCAGGGGCTCGCAGCCTTGAGCAATTCCGGACAGGTAGCAAGGGAGATCAACCCGGATACCGTAAGGACCGAAAACCATACCACCATTATCGGCCCGAAGGCACCGGCCACCTTGTCGGTTCCCTTGTACTGGAAGATGAAAAGGATCAAAGCAATTACCGCTGCAATCAGGATCATGGACCCCTGCTGCAGATGCTCCAGACCGGGAATAAGGATCATCCCCTCCACCGCAGACAGAATGCTGATGGCCGGAGTGATCACTCCGTCCCCAAGCAGAAGGGAAACGCCCACATAGGAGAGGAAGCCTACGAAGGCTATCTGCCTTCCCGGCTTCAGGAGTCGGGAAAGGATCTCCTTGAGCACAATAGTGCCCCCCTCACCCTTGCGGCCGAGACTCATGGCAAGCCAGGCATACTCGGCCGAAACCAGGATGGATAACGTCCAGAAGACCAGGGAGAGGATACCCATGACGTTGTCCGGTGTCGGCTTGGTCAGGGCAAAGATTACCGTGAGGGTATAAATGGGGCTTGTGCCGATGTCACCAAACACCAGTCCGAATGATTTGGTAATTCCTTTTGCCAAGGATTCTGCAGGATACTGCTTCAAGGGCGGCACTCCCCGTGGAAACCGTGGAAATGTGTCTTCTGGTCACCACGGTAACCAAACCGCCATAAAAGGTGTCTCAAAATGTGCGCAGAAGCCATCAAGAAATCATCAAGATTGCGTAGCGGCAGTGCAACACAGGATCATTCCGGGATATAAGCAGCCCGCGCCCCAGGGGATGTACAATTTATTGTCCAGTCAAAGCAATGTGATAGCGGTCAGTACTTCTTCTTTTGATTTAGTTGCCTTATTGACAAGGGATTGACCCTTGTCATTATGTTTCCAGACAGCACAAGAAATCGTTGCCGGGACAGAACGAAGGAAGAAAATGCCGGCCGGCAACTCTCAGCGAAAGGATGAACCATGAAAATCACCTTCCAAGGAGCGACCCAGACCGTAACCGGATCCCAGCACGTACTGGAGGTAAACAAAAAAAGGATCATGCTGGACTGCGGCCTGTTCCAGGGCAAGCGCAAGGAGTCCTATGAGCGGAACCGCAGCGAGCTGTGCAATGGTGACACCATCGACTGCCTGATCCTCTCCCATGCCCACATCGACCATTCCGGGCGCATCCCCTGCCTTGTCAAGAACGGTTTCCGGGGTGATATCTTCTGCACGTCGGCAACCCGGGACCTGTGCGCCATCATGCTCATGGACAGCGCCGCGATTCAGGAAAAGGACGTGGAATTCGTCAATATCCGCCGCAAAAGAAAGGGCCAGAATCCCTTCGAGCCCCTGTACACCAAAGCCAACGTGGCCAAAGCCATGGAACAGTTTGTCGGCCTGAGCTACAACCGCCGCCACCAACTCTTTCCCGGTGTCCACCTGACCCTGGTGGATGCCGGGCACATGCTGGGCAGCGCCCATGTCATCCTGGACATTGCCGACCAGGAAACGGGCAAAGAGCTGCGTCTGGTCTTCAGCGGCGATATCGGCCGGGTGGGTATCCCCATCATCCGCGATCCCGTCCCCATCGTCGACGGCACCG
>CAYSWG010000147.1:0-6679 GCA_964434465.1 uncultured Geobacteraceae bacterium | reverse complement strand
CAGGTATTTCGCAGTGCTGTTGGTCATTAACCGCGACTGCCATACACATCACCGTCTACCACCTTACCCGTAAACCCGCCATACAGTACTTTTAACGCGTGTACTGCCGTTCCAGGCCTGTTCGATGTTCATGGCCCGTGTCTCAGCAACGCAGTGTCGATCCAGCGTTGAACTATTTCACCAACAGTACTCACGTGGTGGCTTTTAAAATAAACTTGACAATAATGCTATATAATGCTAAACAGTAACCACGTATTGTAACTGGTAAATAAGTTCGCATAGTTCCGGGCAGGATCACTAACCGTCTTTTTTCGGCACCCAGTACAAGGAGAGTTATCATGAGCAGAATATTTGAAGACAATTCCCGTTCCATAGGTAACACCCCCCTGGTGCGCCTCAATCGGATAGCGGCCGGGGCAGGCGCCACCGTGCTGGCAAAGATTGAAGGTCGTAATCCGGCCTATTCGGTAAAATGCCGTATCGGCGCTGCCATGATCTGGGATGCCGAACAGCGGGGCTTGCTGAAGCCCGGCATTGAGATCATTGAGCCGACCAGCGGTAACACCGGTATCGCCCTGGCGTATGTTGCCGCAGCCCGCGGCTATACCTTGACGCTGACCATGCCTGAAACCATGAGTATCGAGCGTCGCCGGGTGCTGGCCCATCTGGGTGCCAAGCTGGTGCTGACACCAGGCGGTCAAGGCATGAAAGGGGCTATTGCCAAGGCAGAGGAGATTGCTGCGTCCGATCCGGAGAAATACTTTCTGCCCCAACAGTTCAAAAATCCGGCGAATCCGGCAATTCATGAACAAACTACCGGGCCGGAACTATGGAATGACACCGATGGCGCCATAGATGTCCTGGTCGCCGGTGTCGGCACCGGGGGGACCATCTCCGGTGTTTCCCGCTATATCAAGAAGACCCGGGGCAAGCAGATACTGTCCGTTGCGGTGGAACCGGCGGAAAGTCCGGTAATCAGCCAGCATCTGGCCGGTCAGCCACTGCAACCCGGGCCGCACCGTATCCAGGGCATCGGCGCCGGGTTCATTCCTGACACGCTTGATGTTTTCATGATCGACCGGGTGGAACTGGTAACCAGCGAGGAGGCAATCAGCTATGCCCAGCGTCTGGCCAAAGAAGAGGGTATCCTTGTGGGCATCTCCTGCGGTGCCGCGGTTGCTGCAGCCCTTCGTTTAGCCCATGATAGCGCCTTTACGGGGAAAACCATTGTTGTCGTGCTGCCTGACGGGGCGGAGCGCTACCTGTCCACAGCACTCTTCAGCGAAGCATGATGGACTGTGTTTGGCTGGTACTACCTGAGCGGTACTTCTTATCAAGAGCGGCGGAGGGACTGGCCCTGCGATGCCCGGCAACCCCCTGAGACGGGAAGGTGCCAAATCCTGCGGAACCAAACGGTTCCGGGAGATAGGAAGGGAGAAAAAATCCCTTTCCGATACCCCCCCCGGAAGGGGATTTTTTTCAGGAGGTCGTACCATGCGCGTAGCGACTCAGGCAGTACAGATCGGCTTACAGTGGGATACCCGGACCGGTGCGGTTACCGTACCCATCTACCAGACAGCCACCTTCAAACATCCGGCCCTCGGCCAGAGCACCGGTTACGACTACAGCCGCAGCGGCAATCCGACCCGCCAGGCCCTGGAAGAGGGCATTGCCCGGCTCGACGGCGGCAACCGCGGTTTTGCCTATGCCTCGGGGATGGCTGCCATTGCCAATCTGCTCCTCCTGTTCCGCAAGGGTGATCACCTGATTGTTACCGAGGATCTGTACGGCGGCACGTACCGTCTCTTTGAAAAGATCTTCCGGCAGTATGACCTGTATTTCACCTATGTGGATACCAGCGATACGGCGGCGGTGCAGGCGGCGATCCGTCCCGAGACCAAGGCCCTGTTCGTGGAGTCCCTGACCAACCCGCTGCTCAAGGTCGCCGATATCCGGGGATTGGCGAGCCTGTGCCGGGAGCGGGGCCTGCTCTGCATTGTGGACAATACCTTCCTCACCCCCTACCTGCAGCGGCCCCTGGACCTGGGCGCCGATATTACCGTCTACAGCGCCACCAAGTATCTGGCCGGACATAACGACACGGTTGCCGGGTTGGTGGTGGTCAAGACCCCGGAGCTTGCCGAGCAGGTGTACTTTCTGCAAAATTCGGTTGGTGCGGTACTTGGCCCCCAGGATGCCTGGCTGGTGATTCGCGGTATGAAGACCCTGGGTGTTCGTCTCGATCGACAACAGGAGAATGCCCTGAAGATAGCCCAATGGCTGGAGCAGCATCCTTTGGTGCGTACCGTCCATTATCCAGGACTTGCCGGCCACCCGGGTCGTCAGCGACTTCTGGAGCAGGCACGTGGTTTCGGCGCCATGGTTGCCTTCGAGGTGATTGATCCGATACTGGTGGAGCAGTTGCTGCTGGAAACGGAACTGATCTCCTTTGCCGAGAGCCTGGGGGGGGTGGAGACGTTGATCACCTTTCCCGAGGTTCAGACCCATGCGGATATCCTGCCGGAGATCCGTGCCCGACTCGGGATCAACAACGTCCTGCTGCGACTGTCCGTGGGCATTGAGGACGGGGACGATCTCATCGCCGACCTGGACCGGGCACTTGCCGGAGGTCGGTCATGAAATTCGGCACCAGAATCATCCACAACGGTCACGAGGTCGACGGGGCGACCCGGGCGCTGGGGGTGCCCATCTATCAGATATCCACCTATGATCAGGAGTCTTTCGATCAGTTTGGCAGGTACGATTACGGCCGTGGTGACAATCCGACCCGCGAGGCTCTGGAAGACACCATTGCCCGGTTGGAGAACGGCACGCGGGCCTTTGCCTTTGCCTCGGGCATGGCGGCCATCTCGACAACGCTGCTGCTGTTTTCACCCGGTGATCATCTGGTGGTGGCGGAGGACGTGTATGGTGGCACATTCCGGGTCTTGACCATACTGTTCTCCCGACTGGGCATCGAGACGACCTTTGTGGACGGCACAAACTTGGACGCCATTGCCGGTGCGGTGCGGCCCGCGACCCGGGCCCTCTACCTGGAGACCCCCTCCAATCCGCTCCTGAGAATTACCGATCTGGCCGGCGCCAGCACCATTGCCCGCCGGCATGGGCTTATAACCCTGGTGGACAACACCTTCATGACCCCCTACCTGCAGCGGCCTTTGGAACTGGACTGCGACATCGTTCTGCACAGCGGCACCAAATTCCTCAATGGTCACAGTGATGTGATCTGCGGTTTTACCGTGGTCAAGGACGAAGCGCTGGCGACCCGCCTCAGGTTCCTGCAGAATGCCTTCGGCGCCGTGCTCGGCCCCCAGGATTCCTGGCTGGTGCTGCGCGGTCTGAAAACCCTCAAGGTGCGCATGGACCAGAGTCAGGCCAGTGCCCTGCAGATTGCCCACTGGCTGGAGAGTCACCCCGTGGTCCGTCAGGTGTACTATCCCGGTCTGCAGAGCCACCCCGGCGCCGCCGTGCACCGGCAGCAGGCCGGGGGGGCGGGTGCGGTACTCTCCTTTGAACTGGCCTCCCTGGCGTTAACGAAACAGCTACTGGAGGGCATGCATCTGGCTGCCTTTGCCGTCAGCCTGGGTGGTGTGGAAAGCATCCTCTCCTATCCGGCGAAAATGTCCCATGGCGCCATGACGCCAGCCGAACGGCAGGTACGGGGCATCAGCGATACCCTGGTCAGGCTTTCCGTGGGCCTTGAGGATGCGGATGATCTCATTAACGACCTGGAGCGGCTCCTCAACGGCTAGGCCGCCGTCATATTCTGTCTGCTGCCCCCTCTGCAGCACGGTGTGCTGCTCACTGCTCAAACCCACCTCATATTCTCCCGCCGCTCTGGAGCTCCCCATGGACACGTTTACCCGCCTGGAAGAGGCATGTACTCCGTTCGTCACAACGGGCTTGCAGTTGACGGATGAAAAAGTTAACGTTTTGCGTGAAAATTCCGATATGCCATTGAGTACACAGTTATCAAGTCCTTTCCAGGATCGTTCGATGGTCGTGGTGATATTCGCGCACGGCGTCACGGCTGGAATGACTGCCCGTGGACAGGCAAATACCGCACTGATCAGGGACTGCAATGGATCACGAAACCATCTCCGGCCTCTTCAACAATTCGGCACTGCTGCTTGCCATGTGCCTGCTCTATTATACCCTGGCGCCCAGCCGAAAAGTCGGTCGGGTATTGCCCGGTGAAGTTTTCAGCGGTTTCGTGCTCGGGGCAATCGGCGTGGCGGTCATGGTCAGTCCCTGGCACTGGTACCACGGCATAATTTTTGACACCCGGTCAATTCTCCTGTCAATCTCAGGACTTTTTTTCGGCGCGGTACCGACGGCGATCGCCATGGGCTGTACGGCTCTCTACCGGTTCTACCTGGGCGGCAGCGGTGCAGTGATGGGCATCGCTGTCATTTTCGCTTCCGGTTTGCTTGGCATTGCCTGGCGGCGGTGGCGGCATGATTCCCTGGCCGACTTGTCGCTTCTGGAGTTGTATGGGTTTGGCATTACCGTGCATGTGGCGATGCTCGGCCTGATGGGATTACTACCCGGGGCGCTTGTCGTTGAGTCTCTGCTGCGAATTGGTGTGCCGGTGATGATGATTTATCCGGTAGCAACGGCGCTGCTGGGCAGGCTGATGGTTTCCCGGCATCGTAATCTCCGCGCCGAAGAAGCGCTGCGCAACAGCGAGGAGCGGTTCACCAATGCCATGGAAGCCACCAGCGACGGGTTGTGGGATTGGGATATCATCACCAACGACACCTATTTCAGTCCCGGCTACTATCGCATGCTGGGCTATCAACCCTACGAACTGCCCATGAATTACGAAACCTGGCTGAGCCTGCTCCACCCCGATGACCGGGACCGGGCGCTGGAGATCAGTAGGGACTGTATCGAGAACCGTTGCGATAGTTTCGAAGTGGAATTTCGCATGCAGGAGAAAAGCGGTGGCTGGCGCTGGATTCTCGGCAGGGGCAAGGCCGTAGCCCGGGACGGGAATGGCAAGGCGCTACGCCTGGTCGGCACCCATGTGGATATCACTGAACGGAAGCTTGCCGAAGAGTCACTGCGGGATACCGAAGAGCGCTACCGCCAGGTGTTTGATAACTCGTTCGATTGTATTTTTCTGCTGGAAGTTACCGACGATCAGAGATTCAAGGCCATTGATATCAATACTACCGTCGAGCAGCTCCTCGGCATTACAGCAGTGGAAGCCCGTGGCAACTACATGGAGGACATTCTTGCTGCCGATTGTCGCGAAACACTGACCGCCAACTATCGCCGCTGTGTCCAGGCCGGAGTGCCGATCAGCTACGAGGAAACCATTGATTTCGTGCCCGGCACTAATGATTTTTATACGACGCTGATTCCCATTGCCGATGCTCACGGCAGAGTGTACCGCATTGTCGGCATTGCCCATAACATCACAACCAGAAAACAGGCCGAGGAAAAAGTTCGGGAAAGCGAGCAGCTCTACCGACAGCTTTTTGACCTGGAATCCGATGCGATTTTTCTCGTTGACGCTGAGACCGGCTCCATTGTCGAAGCAAACCGGATGGCATCGGCTTTGTACGGATACGAGCCTGATGCATTGCGCATGATGAAAAAGGTGGAGCTGTCGGCTGAGCCGGAAAACACCCTGAAGGGGGTGCGGGCCCTTGTGCCGGTGCGCATGCACCGGAAAAAGGACGGAACGGTATTCCCCGTGGAAATAACCGCCAGTGATTTTTTCTGGAAGGGACGGAGTGTGCATCTTGTGGCTATCCGGGATGTTACGGAACGGATCCGGGCCGAGGAGGAGCGCAAGGAACTCATGGCCCAACTGTCCCAGTCCCAGAAAATGGAGGCGGTCGGCCAGTTGGCTGGTGGCATTGCCCATGATTTCAATAACATCCTCACGGTTATTTTCGGCTATGCCCATATCCTTCTTGCAAAGATGGGGACTGATAGCCCCCTGCGCAATCCCCTGGAGCAGATTCTTGCCTCGGCGACCCGTGCGGCAGAGCTGATCAAGGGGCTCCTGGCGTTCAGCAGGAAGCAGCTCCTAAGCATGGCCTTGATCGATTTCCGGCAGGTGGTAAGGGACATGGAGCAGATGTTGCGAAGGCTTGTCAGTGAAGATATCGATTTTCGCGTTGCCGTAGCGGATCTGGAACTGCCCGTTCTGGCGGACAAGGGGCAAATGGGGCAGGTGCTCATCAATCTTGTGACCAATGCCGTTGACGCCCTCCCTGATGGTGGCTCACTGGCCATAGGTGTTGACGAGTTTTCCATGGATGAGCAGTTCGTCAAGGCCCACGGCTATGGTAAGCCCGGGGCCTATGTCGTATTGACCGTAGTCGACACCGGGTCCGGCATGGACGAAGCTACGGTCAAGAAAGTGTTCGAGCCGTTCTTCACCACCAAAGAGGTTGGCAAGGGTACCGGTCTTGGTCTGGCGATAGTGTATGGTATCGTCAAACAGCACAGCGGGTTCATCCAGGTTGAGAGCCGTCTGGGTGTTGGAACTACGTTCCGTATTTTTCTTCCCCGGGAAAAAACGGGGACAACGCCCGATCAGGGGGTTCACCAGCGGATTCCTCCGTTGGTCGCCGGCAATGAAATAATCCTCCTTGCCGAAGATGACGAGAGCGTGCGCCGCATGAATGCGATAACCTTT
>CAYSWG010000146.1:0-6690 GCA_964434465.1 uncultured Geobacteraceae bacterium | reverse complement strand
CGGGTGCACGCGAATGTGGGTGCCCGGCTCGAAGTTGGTGTTGAACTGGTCCCACAACTCGGGTGGCTGGTCCTTGTAGGGCCACTCGAAGTTCTTGTCCCGGGGTGAGAAGACCCGTTCCTTGGCCCGGCTCCCCTCTTCGTCCCGACGGATGCCCAGGAACAGGCCATGGAAGTCATGTTTCTCTATTATCTGGGAAAGCCCTTCGGTCTTCAGCTTCTCGCAGCAGAGGAGCCGCCCCTGCTCCGGACCCATCCCGGCCGCCACCGCCGCCTCGTTCCGCCCGACAATGAGTTCGGCACCCCACTCCCGGACCATGCGATCCCGAAATTCAATCATCTCAGGGTACTCGTAGGTGGTATCGATGTGCACCAGGGGAAAGGGGATCCGGCCAAAGAAAGCCTTGCGGGCCAGGTGGATCATAACGGTGGAATCCTTGCCGATGGAATAAAGCATGGCCAGGTTCTCAAAACGCCGATAGGCCTCACGAAAGATGTACATGGATTGTGCTTCAAGCTCGTCGAGATGGTCGTACATGAATAGCTCCTGGGTCACAAACGTGTAGTTAGATTATGCCTCAAGACATAGAACTGTTTCTGAAACGAAAATTTTGTCAGGTCAAGGCTGTCAAGTGATTGCGCAGAGGCCCAGCAGCGCCACGCCGCACAAGAAATGGCAATGAATTTACGCCGAGCTGGCGGAAAAGGCTTATTTTACCTCCGATGCAGCCCGCACTCCTTGTACTCCGGATCCTCCCACCACCACCGTCCGGCCCGGGCGTCCTCGCCCGATGCCACGGCCCGGGTGCAGGGGGCGCAGCCGATGGAGCGGTAGCCCTGGCCATAGAGGCGGCTGACCGGAACGTGGTGCTCTTTGGCATAGCCCAGGACCTGCTGTTCACGCCATTCCAGAAGGGGGTTGATCTTGATGATGCCGCCATTGGCTGCGTCGGCTTCGACAGGAGCAAGATCCTTGCGGGTGACGCTCTGTTCCCGCCTGAGCCCGGTCACCCAGCCGGAAAGGCCGGAAAGGGCCCGCCCCAGGGGTTCCACCTTGCGGATAGCGCAGCATTCGTGGCGGTTGTCCAGTGATTCACGGAAGGAAAACAGCCCCTTCTCCCGCTCCAGCTCTTCCACCGCCCCATGCCGGGGGAAATACCAGTCAATGGCGACGCCGTAGCGCTCGCGGATGGCATCGGCCACCTGGTAGGTCTCTTCGTTCAGCCTACCGGTGTCCAGGGCGAAGATACCGACGGGAAGGCCACTCGTGTGGATGAAATCGATGATGACCACATCCTCCACGGAGAAGGAGCAGGCCAGCTTGATCTGGCCGGCAGCGGCTTCGAGCCCGGCCCTGAGAATCTCCTCGGGTGAAGCGTCGGCAGGGATATGCGGGATTGTTGTACTCATGGCGCAATCCTTTCAGTCATGTTAGTGTTCAAGCACAGGGCGTGCTACCGTTTCTGCACGGTCAGCACCCAGAAGCCATCGTCCTGCGCCATGCCCACCAGGATATGACCTTCCTGTTGGATGCTCTTGGAAACGTTGGCAACCGGTTCACCGTCATCCAGGAGGAATACCAGCAAAGCCCCCTCGTCGGCCATCTCCAGCGCCAATTTTGCCTTGACGAAGTTGGTAGGACAGCAGACGCCGCGCAAATCAATGGTAGCCATAGTTTTCTCCTTACACAGATTCAATATCCGGCATAGCACCCCGCAAGCGGGTCTCAACTACGGTCGGCAGCTCGGCGTCCCGCACCGCCAGGTCCGGGTACCGTTGCCGCAGATGATCGAGCAGCTCTTTCGTGCCCCCCTCCACCAGCAGCTGCCCGATCCGGATCCGGCCACGTCCTTCCGCCGCGGTGCGGTACCAGTGGAGCACCGCAGCAATAAACGGCACAACCGTATCTTCAGGGACAAAGAGCGCCACCAGCGTTCCCACCTGGGGCTGCCGGCCCCACTTGCCCCCCACATAGACGGCATAGCCCCGCCTGCGCTCCCGCCAGGCGACCGTGGGGCAGCCCTTGATACAGTCGCCGCAGAGCAGGCAGCGCTCCGGGTGGTACACTGCCGTCCGGTCCGCCCCCTCGCTGATAGCCCCTTCCCGGCAGCTTGTGCTGCAGGTGCCGCAGCCGACGCAAGCCTCCGGCCGTAATTCCGGGGCAACAACCCCGATGCAGCCCACGTCATTGATGGCAGATTTGGGACAATCGTGGGGGCAGCCGGAAAAACCCACCTTGAACTTGTGGTGGCCCGTTGCCTGGGAGCACAGTTCCCGGTCTACGGCCAGCGCCGCCTGCTGGGTGTCCACCAGGCCGTGGGGATTGTACTCACAGCCACCACAGGCCACAGGCACCCGCACCCGCGCCCCGCACACGGCTACCTCCTGATCCACATCAGCCAGCTCGTTGACCACATCGTTGAGTCGACTCCGGTCAACGCCCACCAGTTCCAGGGATTGGCGGACCGTGAGGTGAACATAGTCACCACCATGCCGCTCAGCCACCAAGGCAATGTCCTTGAGTCGCTGCACGGGCAGTCGTCCGCCAGGCACCCGTAACCGCACGGTAAACAGATCATCATCCCGTTCCTTGATGATCCCCTGTGCCTTCAATTGCTTCAGATCGGTGGGGAGACTCCCCGTTGTTGTTCGCGCCATGACTGCTCCTTGTTCCCGACAGAATGTTCCGCCCTGTCAGCATACGCCAATCGTCACCGCCATGCTCCTACAGATCACACACCGTAACGGCGCCGGCTTCGTCCCGCAGTTGGGTGATGGTAGGATTGTCACCACAGAGGGGGCAGCGGGGCTGCCGCGTCAGGGGGGACACATGGAAATCGAGTCCTTCCGCATCGTAGACAACCAGTCGACCGGCAAGGAGCGCGCCCACACCAAGCAGGTACTTGATGGCCTCCGTCGCCTGCAGGGAACCGATCACCCCCGGCACCACCCCGAGCACCCCGGCCTGGGAACAGGTGGGAATGGCACCGGGTGGCGGTGGTGCGGGGAAAATACAACGATAGCAGGGCGACTGCCCCGGAAGCACGGTCATAGTCTGGCCGATGAAGTGCAGAATCCCCCCATGGGAAAAGGGTTTTCCGGCCATGACGCAAGCATCGTTGATGAGGAACTTGGCAGCGAAATTATCCGTGCCGTCAATGACGAAATCGTAACCGGCAATGAGCTCCCCAATGGACGCCGCATCCACCCAGAGCTGATGGGCGAGGACCTGGACGTCCGGGTTGAGGGCCGCCAGTTTTTCCTGCGCGGACAAGACCTTCGCCTTGCCCAGATCGGGCGTGTGATGGATGATCTGGCGCTGCAGGTTGGAGAGCTCCACAACATCCGCATCGGCAATGCCAATGGTGCCAACCCCCGCGGCGGCCAGGTAGAGCGCAGCCGGAGAACCCAGGGCGCCGGCGCCTATGATCAGTACTTTGCCGTCCATCAGCTTGCGCTGCCCAGTGCCGCCAACTTCCTTGAGAATGATATGGCGGGAGTAGCGTTCAATCTGGTCATCGGTGAACATGGCAAAGCGTCCTTTCCCTGGCAGCAAACCTGGAGTCACTACCACACCAAGGCTAACCACACAAAATCAATCGTTACGACACAGTATATTTATACCACTTTTTATGTCAAGATTTATTTTTAACATTACTACACTATTTTTATAGTGTTTAAACCACCAGCACCGCATTGACGACAAGCGACCTCACGACGGCGCTACTGCCCCCAGCAAAAACCGAAGGAAGACGTAGTCTGTCAGGAGCTCACCGGAAAACAGACTGCGCAAGCAGGTATTGGCGTTACGGTCAGAAAAGGACACGAAGAAGACTGCCAGGGGAAGGAATATTACGTAGCACAGGGACTCTCCTGCGCCGGAAAGGACTCTTCCCGGCGCAGGGTCAATCGAGACTAGTTCACTGCATACCAGAACTTGCTGTTGCGCACCTTGCCATCGGCAAGCTTGAATCTGGCCATGACGCCGTAGCGCCCCGGAGCAGGCATGGCGAAATCAGCACCGAAGTGCCCGTCCATGGCCGGCAGATCCTTGATCTGTTCCGATTTGTCCGGGGCAACGATCTTCACTTTCACGACGCCCGCGGCAAAGGGTTTCCCTGTTTTAACCTGTGACAAAACCAGCATCAGATGATGGGTTTCCTTCATACCTTTCGGCAAGGCCTTGCCGCGCATGTCAATGACACTGGCCGTCACCTTGACGCCGTCGACCACTTCCTCATGGGCAACCGTGCCCGCCTTGAGCATTCCTGCGCCCTGCTTCCCATGACCGGCCCCATGGACCGCGCACTCGCTGGCCCCGACCGACAGGGGCGCCAAACTGAACAGGGCAACGATCACGCCGATCAGCTGCTGTTTCTGCATATCCTCATCTCCTTGTGTTGTGTGCACGGAGTGCCGCTGACACCCCGGCCCAGGTTATTACTGCATACCCGAATAGCGCAATGTGCCTTTGCGCAAGGCACGTTTCTTCATGAGAACAAAGATGATCGGCGTCATGACCAGCACGTGGATGGTGGAAGAAAACATGCCGCCGATCATGGGTGCGGCAATGGGCTTCATGACATCCGATCCGGTGCCCGTGGCCCACATGATGGGAATGAAGCCGATGAGGGAGGTGGCTACCGTCATCAGTTTCGGCCGGAGCCGGAGCACCGCCCCCTCAAAGGCGGCATCATAGATGTCCTGCTCCGTAACATTCCCGCGCAGAATCCGCTTGTCCAGTGCCTCGTGCAGGTAGAGCACCATCACCACGCCGGTCTCCACGGCAACGCCATAGAGGGCGATGAAGCCGACCCAGACGGCCACCGACATGTTGTAGCCCAGAGCCGCCACCAGAAAGACACCCCCCACCAGGGCAAAGGGAACCGACAGCATGACCATGCTCGCCTCGATGGCCGATTTAAAAGTGAAGAAGAGAATGGTGAAGATGATGACCAAACCGATTGGAACGAGAATCTGCAGCCGCTTCCTGGCCCGCTCCTGATTTTCCCACTGCCCGGACCAGGCCACATAGTACCCGGCAGGGAACTTCAGCTGTGTTTCCAGCACCCGCTTTGCCTCGTTCATGAAGCTGCCCATGTCACGGCCCCGTACGTTGAGAAAGACGATGGAGCGGAGCAGCCCCCCCTCGCTGGCGATCTCCGGAGCGCCGGTGGAAGTCGTGATACTGGTCAACAAAGAGAGGGGTACCTGAACCCCGTCCATGCCGGAAACAAGTATCTTCCGGATTTCCGGGATGGAATCGCGGTAGTCGCGCAGGTAACGAATCCTGATGGGAAACCGCTCCCGCCCCTGGACTGCGGTGGTCACCGTCTCGCCGCCCAGGGCGGTCTCGATGACGTCCTGCACATCGCCCACCTGGATGCCGTAGCGGGCGGCGGCCTCCTTGTCCACCTGGATGTCCAGATAATTACCCCCGGTCACCCGTTCCGCCACCACATCGGCGGCGCCGGGCACGGTTTTCAGGATTCCCTCCGCCTCCACCGCCAACCCCTTGAGCACATGCAGATCACTGCCGAAGATCTTCAGGCCCAGATCGGTGCGCACGCCGGTAGAGAGCATGTTGATGCGGTTGATGATCGGCTGGGTCCAGCCGTTGCGCACGCCGGGGATCTGCAGTTTCCCGTCCAATTCGGCAATGATATCCGCCTTGGTAACTCCCGGGCGCCACTGATCCTTTGGTTTCAGGATGATAATCGATTCGAACATGGACACGGGGGCCGGGTCAGTGGACGTCTCGGCCCGCCCCACCTTGCCCAGAACCGACTCCACCTCGGGATGGGCCTTGATGATGGCGTCCTGCACCTGAAGGATCCGCTTCGCCTCGGTGATGGAAACGTTGGGGAGCGCCACCGGCATGTAGAGGAGCGACCCCTCGTCCAGGGCCGGCATGAACTCCGAACCCATGTTCATGAAGACCGGTACGGCGATGGCCAGGGCCAGGAGGTTGAGGGCAATGACGGTCTTCTTCCAGGTGAGGCACCAGCGAATCACCGGGGAGTAAGCCCGGATGAAAAACCGGGAAACCGGGTTCTCCTCCTCCCGCGGCATCCGCCCGCGTAGGAAGTAATAGCAGAGGACCGGCACAAGGGTAACGGCGATAAGGGCGGCTGCAATCATGGCGAAGGTCTTGGTGTAGGCCAGGGGGTGGAACAGCTTGCCCTCCTGTCCCTCCAGCATGAAAATGGGGACAAAGGAGAGAATAATGACCACCATGGAGGCAAATATGGCCGGGCCCACCTGTTTCGAGGAGTCGATGACCACCTGCAGTCGCCGCTCCTCGCGCTCCTCGGAGGGCAGCTGCGAGAGGCGCCGGTAGCAGTTCTCCACCATGACAACGCCGGCGTCCACCAGTTCGCCGATGGCGATGGCAATCCCGCCGAGGGACATGATGTTGGAGGTGATCCCCAGATGCTTCATGACGATGAAGGAGGCGAGGATGGCCAGGGGGAGCGACAGGATCACCACCAGGGAGCTGCGCAGGTGCAGGAGGAATACCAGCACCACCAGGACAACGACCAGGGACATCTCCAGCAGGGCGGTCCGCAAGGTACCGATGGAACGGTCGATCAGGTCGGTGCGGTCGTAGGCGGTGACAATCTTCACCCCCGGCGGCAGACCCGCCGACAGGGAGACAATCTTCTCCTGCACCTTCCTGATAACGTCCTTG
>CAYSWG010000145.1:0-6691 GCA_964434465.1 uncultured Geobacteraceae bacterium | reverse complement strand
CGTACATCTTTCTGCCCATACTTCAAAACACCCGGCAAGTCTGCGTGCCCGGGACGGGACTTCGTGACACGTATCGCATCATCATGGTATGAAGCAACAGGAGACATTTTTTCCGACCAATTCTCCCAGTCCCGATTCCTGACAACCAGAGTGAGCGGAGAACCGATTGTTTCTCCCCACCGTACACCAGACAGGATTTCAACCGTATCCTTTTCAATCTGCATTCTTCCACCACGACCGTAACCACCCTGGCGTCGTGCTAGGTCACCATTAATGTCCTCAACCGAAATGCGCAGTCCGGCAGGAAGACCTTCAACTATTGCGGTCAGTTGTTGTCCGTGTGACTCACCCGCAGTTAAATAACGTAACACGTTTTCTCTCCATTCATGAAACTTCCAACCTAAACAAATGCCAGGGAACAAACCCTGGCATAAGGAAACCTTGTGTAATTGTACTACGAATGGCTGGTTACTTACTGTGTGCCCACATCAATTTACGATTCGCGGAGTTATGAAGATCAGCAGTTCACTCTTTGTCTTAAGTTTCGAATTCGACTTGAACAACCATCCCAACAAGGGAATATTCTTCAAACCCGGCACACCCTTGGTGTTTTCGGTTTCAGTATCGACATAGATACCACCAATTACGGTCGTCTGTCCACTCTTGACAAGCAGTTCAGTAGTAGCCTCTTTCTTGTTGATAGGCGGAACATCACCGGACCCCGCGCTACCGACGGAGTTATTGGAAGCCTTTATTTTCATTGATACGGAACCGTCGGCAGTAATATGGGGAGTCACCTCCAATGTCAAGGCAGCCTCAATAAACTCTGTCTTCGTACCCTCTGCAGAGAGAGTCGGATAAGGAATCATCTGCCCCTGGGAAATCTTTGCCGCCTTATTGTTCAGAGTAACAACTTTAGGTGTTGAAATAATCTTGACCTGTCCAGTTTCGGCAGCGGCAGACAGACGCAGGTCAATCTGCAGATTATCAGCCAGACGACCAAAGGTCATACCCAATGCGCCGCCATACGCCGTGGCGGCCGGCAAAAAACTCTCCGAGGCAATATTCGTCACAACACCGCCAAAATGGGTATCGAGGGATTTCATCAAACCACCTTTATCACGGTAATGGATTCCCCATTGAACACCGAGATCCTGCGTGAAGTTGGAAGAAGCCTCAACAATCCGTGCTTCGATCAGGACCTGCTTTTCAGGCATATCGAGTTCCCGCAGCAAGGACTCCATTTTGGCGATTGAAGGCTCAACATCATTGACGATCACCCTGTTTGTACGGTTGTCGACGGTTATCGTACCACTCTCACTCTTATAGGAGGCAAACTGCCCGGCCATATCCGTGACGGAAGCATGGTTGACGTCGAAGATCCTGGTCCGAATATCCAAGGTGCGTTCATAGGCCTTTTTTGCCGCAAGCGCTTCATCGGCAAGCGAAACAATTTTGTCCTTTGGTCTGATAACAGCGATGTTTCCATCCTGTTTCATACCAAGTCCCTTGGTTTCAAGAATCACATCGAGCGCCTGATCCCACGGCACGTTAACTAGTTTAATACTGATGGTACCCGTCACATCATCACCCACCAGTATATTGAGATTGCTGACCTCTGCAATCAACTGGAATATCTTCCGTACATCGGCATCGGCAAATTCAAGGGTTACCCGCTTGCCCGTATAAACCTTGCGACCCGACCGGTCAGCAGCTGTCGCGGCCTGTACGACAGCGACAGATTGAACGGTCGGGACACTCTGCGCAGCTGCCTTTACAGGCTGTATTTTCTGTTCGGCAGGATTCCTGATGTCTACTATATGGGTTGTTTCATCGGACTTGACGGTAAATTCAGAATCTTCACGCAGAACAATGTTGATTTTGGTATCGGTAGCACCTTTGGCACGGACCTGATAGGGAGTAAAACGAAGCACGGAACTCTCAAAAGCATTCGTTTCAAATGGCCGCTGCAGGTTTTTTGGCAGCCTGCAGTCGGAGAAAGTCACCATCAATCCCTCGGCGGTTTTTACGGGGCCGACAACAGCACATTTTTTGTTGGTTTTCACCTGAATTCGTGAATACTCACCCTGCAACGAAAAGTCGATTGCCTCAACTGCGGCAATTTCGGGTTCTTTTGCCTTCACTTCATGGGCAGTCTGCTCAGGCTTACTTTCAGCGGAAGGTTGCGCCGCATGGGAAGGTGCAGCTGGTGATGCCTGGGCAACAGCAATCGTTACACCTGTATCGGATTTCTGGATGGTGAACGAGGGAAACGGCGATGCTTTGGCATCAAAGACTATGCGTATTTTTTCAGGATACGAGCCAATTCGTGCGGTAGCGATATCAAGTTCGTTGATCTGTATGGAATTGGAAGCAAGTGATTGTTTGACATTATAGAGATCCACAACGAGTCTGTCGGGATTCGACATGGTGAAGTATCGGTATTTATCGACAGCTTTGGAGGTCTTTACCAACACGGTACTTCCCTCTACAGAAATGCTTTCAAGTACATTCTGCAGCGGATTCGGCTTGGATGGTGCCGCAGGGGCGGCAGAAGCGATAGCCGGAGTGGCGGCGGCAGGCTGCTCAACAGTCTCCTGAACCGTGTTTGCAACCGTAATGATTAACTTATTGGGCTGCAAGGGATCAGGTATGACAACGAGATCAAGCTCAGAGTCCATCTCCAGAGAAACCCTGACAAGAGAACCGACCGTAAGTTCATTTTTCGTTACATCGATGGACTTGATTACCGACTCACCTTCAGGTGTCGGTACAGTGATACTTCCCAATTCTGCCTGAGAAAGATCAATTACGGTTCTGGACGGGTTCTTCAGGGCGTAATAGGTATAGGTCATCGGTTTGTCTGCTTCGATTTCGACGCGTGTCGCCGACCCGTTTCCAGACAGGGTGACGCTTTGGACTACCGCCAGATCAGAGGCAACAGCAGCAGAAGTTTGAAGCCCAAGAAAGAGTGTAGATGCAGCGATAATTAGAAACAGGCTGAAAAGCGTACGTTTCAGTGTTTTCATTGCAGTAATAGCTCTCATCCGTGCGTCTCCTTATTCTTTCTTAGGCAGAGTTAACTTTATTATATTTTTTATCAAACGACCACTTTCATCACGATACTGCTCAAACACTTCCACATGGTTGCTGGTTATCTTCGTGATTTTTCCCTCATTCCTGCCAATCTCCATTCCGGCTTTTACAACGTAGGGCTTGCCTGTCGGATCCAAAACCATGGCGGTGTTTTCTTTCAACCCGACAATAACCCCTTTCAACTGGAATTGAGAAACTTCATAATTCAGAATAGGCAGGGCTATGCCGAGTTTATTTCGCTTGGGAGGCAGAGAACGTGTTGCATCGACAACATAAGGCTTAAAAGGGTCCTTCTTGTCAATGAAGCTTACCTGATCCCCACCGGCTTCAAGAGTGGGAACAACAGGCACAGGGCTTACAACAGTTTGCTGACGAACCGGAGCCGGAGCATTCTGAGACGCATCACCGCCAGGAGACTCCTGATCTTTTTTACACCCGGGAAGCGTCACGGTCAGGCACAGTACCAAAAGAGCCAGAGCTATGTTCTTCGCATGATTTATCATTTTTGCTGTTCTTTCTTATCCAGAAAACGGAATGTAGTTGCCAGACAGGTTACCTTGGTAATTGTTCTGTCTCCGGAAACCTTGATTTCAGAAAAATCAACATTACTGATATTCATAATCCGAGGCATCTTGCTTACTGCACTGAAAAAATTTCCGACACTACTGAATGAACCTGAAACAGTGATGTTAACGGGAACCGCAGCATAAAATTCCTTCGGCTCTTCACCATTGGGCCGGAAAACCAGGAAGTCCAGACCTGCCTTCTTACCCTCATCGGTAACACTTGTCAGCAACGCCGGGATTTCCTTCTGGTTTGGCAATTCAGTCAGCGCTGCGGCCAGTTCCTGGCTCAACCTTTCATACTCCCTCTGCAAAACTGGCAATTTAGCGGCAATAGCTCTGCTTTCCAGAACCTGGTTCTGAACCTCCGTAAGGCGGACTTTCGTCTCCTGCAACTCCTTGTATTTAGGTTGAAGGAGAGGGAACCACAAGGCCGCAAAAACACCGAGCAGCAAGAGGACCAACAGGACTATCTTCTGTTTCGTGGGCCATTTTGCAATTTTATCTAATCCAAGATCCATAAACAGTTCCCCAGAACAAGAATGTTCGCTAGTTACCTATTGTTTTGTAAGGAAAACTTCAATTCGAATCGCTTAAGCTTCATACCCGACATCTCAATCTGCTCTGAAACGATCAGTTCGACATTATTGAAATCATTTGATGCTTCAAGGCTCCTCATAAAACTTGCGATGAGTTCTTCATTGAAAGCCACACCGGCAACCGATACCGCCGTGCCACTCTCAGTATAGCGAGTAAGCCATAACTTATCGGGAGACGAACTGCTCACCGTCAAAAGTCTGTTGACGGGACCGACCTTCTCACGCCGTAACTGGTTCAGCACATCAAGTTTGGTACTCACGTCTGCTTTAAGCTTTTCCAGATCCTTGATTTTCCCGATCTTGATCTGAAGTTCCGCCAACTCCTGTTCGGCATTTGCAATTTCATCCTTGACGGACGCTATGCTCAGAATGAAAAAAGCGTACACTGCCAGACAAACAAGAAGAACACCGACAAGTGAGGAGACAAGAATTAATGCCTGCTGTCGTTGAGTTTCTTTTTTCTTAGAAGCGCGAATCGGCAATAAATTTATTTTTATCATTTATCCCCTAGCCTCCTCATTGCCAACCCTGCCGCAACCGCGACAAGGGGACCGATCTCCTGAAGGTATTCAGGGTCAAACTCTTTTTCGTTATAGTGTATCTTCTGCAATGGATTCAGGACATCAACGGGAAGCCCGAGTCGCTTGGCCAGCGCTTCGGTAAGGGACGAGACTTTGGAACAACCGCCACTCAGGTATACCTTGCTGATTTTGTCATCATCGGCAGAAGAATTATAAAAATCGAGTGATCGTTGAATTTCCATTGCCAGATTTTCACTGATCTTGGAAATGATCTCCTTGAGACGGGTCTGGTCGGTGAATTCCCCCGTGATTTTTATACGTTCGGCATCCTGACTGCTCAGCGCGAACTGGCGCTGAATTTCTTCGGTGAAGTGATTGCCCCCCATCTGGATATCACGGGTAAAGAGTGAAATACCGTCGCGAACAACATTCAGATTCATTATGGATGCGCCGATATTCACCAGGGCAACGACCTCACCTTCTGCCGGTAAATAATTCAACTCGAAAATATTCTGCACGGCGAACGAGTCGACATCCACAACAACCAGTTTCAGGCCCGCCTCACCGAACACGGATACATATTCGTTTATTATCTCTTTCTTGCTGGCAACGAGTAGAACCGTCATTTTACCCGAAGCGGACAAATCCGTATCGAGAATTTCATAGTCCAGGTTCACGTCGTTGATATCAAAGGGGATGTACTGCTCAGCCTCCCACGCTATCTGCTCTTCCAGCTCTTCGGGAGTCATGGCAGGAAGGGAAATTTTTCTGATGATCACCGAATTCCCCGAAATGGAGCATACCGCTTCTCCTGCCTTGGAACCAAGGCTCCTCATCAAGTCTTTGATCGTTTCCACTATGGAAGTGGTATCCATCAGACTGTTATCAACAATGGCCTCGCTCGGCAATGGAAGGACACCCAGGTTTTTGAGATGATAGGAACCTTTGTGCTCCGCCATCTGCACGAGTTTAATGGAACTTGAACCTATGTCGATACCTACAAGTTCTTTACTTTTTGCGAAGAGCATGACTGAACCCTATCCCCATTAGTCAGAAAAAACCTTGTCCTTATCCGCAAGGGTAAAGCCAAGGGCAAAGATTATCTTCCTCTTCGTTTCCATGCGACACAGTTCACCACGTTCGATTCGGTCAATTGTCGCAACGGAAACCCCAGCCAACCGTGCCAGCTCCATTTTGCTCATCAACCTTTCTTCGCGTATTTTCCTGACATTATTATGACAATTCATATAGTAATCCTTGAAGTAAGGGCTTTTTTTACGAAATTTACAGTAATTACATCAAATGTCAAGTATATTTTTAACAGTTGACCATCAGTTGCCAAAATCAACTCACAAAATAATCAAAAATAACCATGGCCCGTTTTGGTTACAACTGGTTTCATCCGGTAACTCCAGATCGGAAACTGGAGTTATTAGTGCTTTAATACTCGTACAATACTGATATTTCACCCTTTTCCGCAGCATTTACCTTACGTTCGCCGGCAATTTCCATGCGGTAGACATAATGTTGTCCACTTGATGTTCCTGTCCCCCCGGAAGAGGCAACTCCCCCCCCGCCCAACTGGGGACCTGCTGGCAGATAGGGCGTTCCGGGAATGGTGTCCACTATTTTGGAGTATACGACAAAATCGTTCCCCCCCTGCCCCTGAAGCTCAAATTTCACATCGGGAGCCACACGCGGATTGACATTTGTCGCCGTACTCGAACTGCAGTTGGTTGACCACGCTCCAGGCGCCTTGAACAGCTTGTCCTGCAGGCATGAACCATTTGCTTTACTGGTATATTCGAGGGCGATGCTGGCAAGGCTTGCTTTAATGGCAGCGGGTGTTTCGCCATTGAAGAGACGCGGGAGAACTTCATTCAGCATAACCTCACCGCCCGCATAGGTCGCT
>CAYSWG010000144.1:0-6738 GCA_964434465.1 uncultured Geobacteraceae bacterium | reverse complement strand
CTCGAAGATCCTGGGCGCGCCGCTCTTGCAATAACCTAACCGGACAATGCTGGCGCTGCTCCAACTTGGCAATGGGCGCCTTGTTGCGCTTGTCCCAAGCTGCTCCTTCGACGTCCGTGACGGTGAGTCGCACGCTCGGCCTGCGGCGCTCCAGCTCTTCCTCGTACTTCTGCTTCGAGACCCGGCGACCGTTGCGGTAGTACTGCGCTTTCGGTCTGGGTTTGCGCTTGGTCTGCTCAGCCGCCAGTGCGGTGGTCGCCTTCTCGATCTCCTCCGCCAACTCGCGGCTCCGCTTCTCTGTTTCCTCGGACAGGAAGTACGCCACTGCGGCGTTCTGTCGCGCGGCGCCGCAGTCGGGCAGAGCCTCGAACGCCTTCGCGAGCGCCCGGCGGTTTCTGGAAGCGATCGCCTGGACAGCAGCGGTCCACGCCTGTCGAAGCTCGGCAGGCCATCGGAAGACCTGGGCGAAGACCTCCTCGATCGGCGCGAGGGACGGTTCGGCGCCCTTGGGTCCGCCGCAGACGACGCGCATTTCGAGCAGCAACAGGAACTGCGAGAATCGGGACGTCAGCGCGCCTACGATCGTGCGCACCAGCTGCTTGGTCAGCCTTCCGGCCAGGTCGGATTTCAGGCGCGCTTCCATTGCTTCCGGGATCGTCAGCCCCCGGAGAAAGCCCTCGAGCCTGGCCTCCGCCTCTTCTTGTGCTCCCTGATCTCGAGCGGCCGCGTTCACGGCGAAGGCGTACGCGAACCGAAGCGGGAGCTCCTCTTCCTCTAGCGGATGGCGGAGCACCCACCGCTCCGCCCCTACGATCCGGACCAGGGCCGCGAACTCGCCCGACAGAGCCGGTCCACGTTCCGCGGCCACCGGTGTCTTGCGGCGGGTCACCCCGCGCCTCCCGCCAGCCCTTCCAGCGATGCCAAGTCCTTCTGGACCTCGGCCCGCCGCGCCTCTACCTCGGCCGCGCTCTCCTTGAGCTGCTTCTCCAGGAGCCCGATGTTGTGGCGGAGGTCGCTCTTCACGCCGTCGACCCGGGCCGTGAGCTCTCGCCAGAACTTCTCCTCCATGTCGGCCGCGGCGCGGGCGGCCAGCTGCCGGACCCGGGCGACGATCTCCCCAAAGGCCGAGACGAGGGCTTCGTCGGCCTCCTGCTCCTTCCTCTTGTTGGCCAGGTGGCCGACCAGGAGGCCGACGAGGAGGCCGCCGATCACCACCAGGGGACCTCCTGCGACCAGGGCGCCCAGACCCCAGGTTGCGACCCCCGACGCCACGGCCGCGCCGAGCCCACCTCCCTCGCCGACCGCGAGGTCTGCCGCGAAGCCAGCGCCCCCTTCGATGCTCCCCTGGGTGTAGGCGGCCGCGGGCACGTACCGGCCGATCCGGCGCGCGGCCTCGTCGAAGGCCCGGCCGGCTCTCTCGGTGAGAGAGAGCCGAAAGGTGTTGCGCACGAGGCCGTCGATGCGGCCCTGGACGTTGCCCCCTCCGACGAGCTGGCGCCGCAGGGCGGGCCGCTCGCCTTCCAGCACCCGGAGCACGTCGTCGGCCACGGCCTCGGGCAGGCTGCCGGCGCACTCCCGGGCGAGGGCCGCGCGCTCCCTCGCCACGGCGCGGTCGAGGTCTTCGAGCTTCTCGTCGAGCTCGCGCCTCTGGGCGGCCAGCTCGCCGGCCGAGAGGTCCTCGCGGTTGAGGAGCAGGGTGAGGGACTGACGGATCCGCTCGACTTGGGCCTGGAGCCGGGGGCCGAACCGGCGGTGCAGGGCCTCGTCCTTCTGGCCCGCCAGGCGGAAGAGCAGGTCGCGGAAGGCGGCGATGTCTCCCTCGCCCGCGGAGACGGCCCCCACGGCCACTTCGCGGCCCGCGAGCCGCGCGAGGTCGGCGCCCATCCGGGCCGCGAGCGCGGCGGCGTCCTCCCGGCCGGGGAAGGAGCTCTTGGTGAGCAGCGCGCAGAAGTCGAGCCGGTACAGGGAGAGGTCGCGCAGGAAGGTGCGCACGTCCTCGGTGAGCCCTCCGTCGAGGCAGAGCACGAAGGCCACGCCCTCGCGGATGTAGTTGAGCACGGCCTGGTTGTGGGCCGCGCTGTTCGAGCCGAGGCCGGGCATGTCCACCAGGATCAGGTCCGGGTGGGCGGCGAGCGCCGGGCTGCGGACGTGGAGCTCCTGGTAGAGGAGCCGGTCCGCGCGGGCCGTGAGGCGCTCCCGCTCCAGGGGCTCCTCGCGCACCGAGCCGTCGAGGTAGTGGCGGACGATCTTCTCCTCGCACTCGGCGGGGTGGAGCTCGCTGGCCACGGCGGTCTCGGGCGGGAGGGACGTGGGCAGGAGGACGCGCTCGAGCCCCAGGTGGGCGTTGAGCAGCGTGGTCTTGCCGGCGCTGAAGGGCCCGATGAGGGGCACCGCGAAGCGGAAGGCGACCACGTCGGCCCCCAGGGCCGCTCGCTCGGCGGCCCCGGCGGCGCTCAGGCCGTGCTTCTCGGCGAGGGCGCCGAGGCGGTCGAGGCGGTCGAGGTACTCCCGCTTGGTGGCCGCAAGGGTGCTCTCGGCGATCGGCGCGTAGCCGGCGCGCTGGAGACCCTGGAGGACCTCCAGGGCGAAGTGGTAGGCGGGAAGCTCGGCCTCCCAGGCGCCGGGCTGGACCAGCTCGAGCCAGCCGCGGGCGGCGTCGACCGTGGGCAGCTCGCCTCGGCTCGCCGGGGAGGCGGCGTCGAGGAGCGGCGCCAGGGGGGGCGGTCGGTCGCGGTAGAGGCGTTCGGTGAGGCGGAGCGCCAGCTCGGGCCGCCTCACGGCCGCGCTGAGCAGGCGCCCGGCGCTCAGGGTCTCGCCCTCGGCCCCAACGTCGATGAGCGCCTGCTTCAGGGTGAGGAGCTCCCTGACGTTCCAGCAGCCGCCGGTGAGCCGGTAGAAGTCGTTGACCAGACAGGCGACCTTCTCCTCGGCGGCGAGGTGCCGGTACTCGCGGCCCTCCCAGGTGTGCACACCGATCCGGGTGAGCCAGTCGAGCTGATCCACCCGGTCCTCGAGGCCGTCGATCCGGCGGCGGTCCCGGAGGACCTCGCGCCGGAGCTTGAAGAAGACGGCGGAGAGGCTCCGGTAGACGGCGACGGTCTGCTCCTCGACGGCTTCGCCCAGGCTCGCGACCTCGGCGAAGAGCCAGTTGACCTTGTTGTTGACCGCCACCGTGAGCTCGAACCCGAGGAGGTTTCGCTTCTGGAGGTGGCCGAGGAGAGTGAGGGCCGCGAACTGGGCCTCGGCCAGGGCCTGCTGGTTCTGGGCCAGCACCGCGAGGTTCCGGCCGGTGATCGCGCCGAGGAGCCGGCCGAAGAAGCCCTGCTCGGCGAGTCCCCGCCCCTGGGGACCCACGGGGGCGAGCAGGGAGACGGCGTCGAGGGCCGCGTCGGCCACGTCGCCGGCGATGTCGAGGTTCCGGTCCGCGAAGTCCTGGACCTGGAGCCGCAGCTCGTTTCGCCGGACCTGGGTCAGCAGGGCCTGGTTCGCCTGGGTGAGGAGGTCGGGGCCCAGGTCGGCGCAGAGCTCCCAGTCCTCCTCCAGCCGGTCGGTGAGCACCATCCGGTTGAAATCGGCGATGCTCTTCTGCAGGTCGACTCGCCGGGTCTCGGTCGCGGAGATCCGCTCCTTGGCGCCATCGAGGGATGCCTCGCCCCGGGCGACCTGCTGCCAGAGGGCCTCGTAGGCCGCCTCGCTCTCGAGGAGCTGGTCGAGGCGGGAGAGGAGGTTTCGGGCGTCGCGGTAGCCTTGGTCGATGCGGCGGGCCGCTCCCTCGCCCGAGAAGTCGAGCACCCCGTCGAAGACGCCGCCGAGGTCGGCGGTGGGCACGATGGGTAGCACCTTGACCCCGGGGAAACGCTCGCGCCCCAGGAGGTCGTCGCGGCTCAGGCACACGAGCAGGACCGCGTCGCAGCCCCCCTCGTAGACCGGCTGCACCGGGTTGTTGTCGAGGTTCTTGCCCGGCAACCCCCAGTACCAGCCGCCGTCGGTGTAGACGGTTCCGTCGATCTCGACGTCGTCGAAGATGCCGGGCAGGGCGGCGGAGGCGAGGAGCATCCGGCGAACCCGGTCGTCGTCGCCATCGACGCGGAGGTAGCGGACCTGGTTGGCCGCCCGGTCGTGGACGGCCACGTGGAAGGCCTTGGGGGAGCCGCCCACCGCACCGGGCCGGAACGCCTCGGTCATCATGCGCTCGAGCCCCCGCTGGCTGAAGAGGCCGCGGGTACGCAGGAAGGCCGGGAGCTTGGCGAGCGGAAGCCCGAGGTTCGTCAATCGGGCCACGAGGCGCTTGGGAAGGCTCGCCGGGTCGAGGGAGAGGACGTTGTCGGGGCGGATCTCCCGCCACATCCGCTCGGCGACGGCCAGGTCGCCCTGGACGAAGAGCGCGCCGTTCAGGGCGCCGACGGACGTGCCGGCCACGGTGACGGGGTCGAGCTGCGCCTCGGCCAGCGCCTTCCAGACCCCGATCTGGTAGGCACCCTTGCCGCCGCCGCCGGCGAGGACCAGGCCGACCTTCTTGTTCCTCATGAGAGCCTCCCGCCGCTGCCGCAACCGGGGTTCGGGCTCGGCGGAGCCGAGCCGAAGGTCGCCCAGGGGAAGACGGTACCGTGACGGTTCGTGTGCATGCACGCATCCCTTCTCGCTGCGGGTCCGGGGGGCGCGCCACCCGCGCCAACCGGGGGCAGGACGTGGCGGACCTTGCCCGCCGCCTCGGAGGGGCTCGTCCCGTGCGGCGCCCGGGGGTGCCGGCCGAGGGGCGTCACGGGCCCCCCTCGCAGAGGCGATCGTCGGCCGCCCCGTAGCGGCCAGCCATGCGACCGGCCTGGACCCTCATCTCCTCCCGGAGACTCTCGGGCTCCAGCACCTCGACCCGGCCCCCGAACCCCAGCAGCCACCATCGCAGCTGCCCGGTGTCGGCGACGCTGGCCTCCACCAGGACCTCCCCGCTGGGGCGGAGGGTGAGCCGCTGGTCGGCCGAGAGTGGCGTCTCCCCCAGGTGGAGGGCCGCGTCGGCCTCGAAGAGAGCCTTGAGCCGGATCGACGCCTCCCCTCGCAGGTACCCGAAGGCGCCCGAGGCGAGGTAGGCATCCAGGTCGAAGCCCTCGGGCCGCCGGGCGGGCTCGGGCGAGGGCTTTGCACCTTCCATCCGGTGCAGCAGGAGCTTTCGGACGTCGGCGAGCCGGTCGTGCTCGCCGATGGTGCACACGAGGGTCAAGAGCCGGTCGTGGAGCACGAGGCCGAGGGGGTTCACGGTCCAGGTGACCGGCGCCGCTTCGCCCCGTCGGGTGTAGCCCGCGGTGAAGCGCCGCCCTTCGAGGAGCGAGTCGGATACGACGCCGAAGACCTCGGGGGAGACCTCGGGCGGGGCAAGGGGCTGCCCCCGGTGGAGGGCGCGCACCTTGGCCGGCCAGCTTCCCAGGGCGGCCCGGTCGGAGTGATCGAGCACCGCTTCGGCGTGGCGCAGGTGGGGATGCAGTTGGTGGAGGACGCTGCGGGGGAGCGCGCCGGCCAAGAACTCCGAGACCATGCGCAGCGCCAGGGCCGCCGGCGGGGAGAGGGAGGGCACGTCGAAGGCCGCGGCGTCGGCGGCCCACGACCACCCGTAGGGCCTCTCCCGGTCGTCGCAGGCGAGCGGGAAGAGCGACGACAACTCCTCGAGGTCCCGCTGGAGAGTTCGGCGGTGGACGCGGACCCCCTGTGCGCCGAGCCGGGCCTCGAGGGCCGCGGTGTCGACCTTGCGGGGATGGCGCGGAATCATCCGCAGAAGAAGCCAGTGTCGATAGATTGCGCTCAAGCGGTCCGCCCCCGAAAGAGACGAGAGCCCTGGGGGGCTCTCGTCTTGCCGTGAGGCCTTATTATCGGTCCGGCCCGACGTCGACTTGAGCCGGCGCGGGAACCATGGGTTAGCGAAGGGCCCGCTGGACGACGTGGTCGAGACCGAGCACGAAGTCCTCGATCTTCCGCGTGAAGCGACGGAAGGGGCTCTGGTCCATGTCCATGACGACGGTGCGGTAGGTGTGCCCGCACTCGGGGCACGAGGTCTCCTCCCCCTGGTGCCAGAGAACACTTCCCTGCTCGTCGACGCAGATCATCACGTCGCAGTGGGGGCAGCGAAAGATGGGTAGGTACGTGCCGTCGATGGGTCTGGAGCACTCGGGGCACAGCAGGTCCATCTCCTGGCCGTGCTCGGCGACGGGGTCGGTCGCCCCGAGGCGCTGCCGCAAGATGCTGGCGGAGGGGTCGGCGGCCCCTCCCCCTGCCTGTTCGGTGACCTCTTCCTTCGGAGTCCGCTCCTCTTCCATTGCCGTGCTCCTTTCGTGTAGCGGTGGACCGGGCGTGGGCTGCACGCGCGGAGGCCACCTGACGGTCCCCACGGTGCGGGATCGAGTGTGGCACGACGATGCGACAACCTACGTCGCACGGAAGCATCCGGGGCAGAAGCCGCGGGTCGCTCTTCGTGTTTCCCTTAGCACGCGAAGAGACCGGCAATGCTCAGTTGGGTCTCGCTGCTCCGACACGAGTCCGTTCCGGGGCGGCGAGTCACTGGACCGCCAGGAGGCGGCCTCGGGGGATTGCTACATCCCGCATGTGCTCACGCCTGGACGGTGTGGGGATTGGGGTCTCGTGGAGAGGGAGACTGGGACTGGCGAAACGGCGGTGCGGCGTGGGGCTAGGGGAGCCCCGCCACCGCCTGGAGGCGCGCCCAGTCCTGGTCCACCTGGGCCTGGATCTCGTCCA
>CAYSWG010000143.1:0-6743 GCA_964434465.1 uncultured Geobacteraceae bacterium | reverse complement strand
GACATAGCGTCCACCAACCGGGCATTGCAACGGGAAGTCACCGAACGACGACAGGCGGAAAGCGCCATCCAGGACCAGATGGAATTTCTGCGCACCCTGCTTGACACCATTCCCATACCCATTTTCTACAGGGATTTACACGGTCAGCGTCAGGGATGCAATCGGGCCTACGATAATTTTTTCGGCCGAAGCCGCCGCGGACGCGTCAGCCAGAACCTGCTTGATCCACACCTCGCCGGCATTGTCCTTGACCCCCACAGGACAGCCGAACGGGAGGACGGCCCCAATGGTGTCCTCACCCGGGAAATTACACTGGAACATGCCGACGGCAGCCAAAGGGCCACCCTCTTCTCCCGGGCAACCTATTGCGATCGAGCCGGCTCGGCAGCCGGCATTGTCGGAGCGGTACTGGATATTTCGGAACTGAAACGGGTCGAAGAAGAAAAACTCCGTCTGGAAACCCAGCTGTTCCAGACGCAGAAAATAGAAGCCCTGGGACAACTGGCCGGAGGCATTGCCCATGAGTTCAACAATATCCTGACGGCAATCATCGGCTATGCCCACCTTTTGCAGAAAAATATCGACGAAGGAGACCCGCGTCGATTCTTCGTCGATAACACCATCGCATCGGGAGAGCGGGCCGCCCGGCTCATCAGGGATATCCTTGCCTTTGGCCGCAAGCAGAAAATTGAACCGCGCCTTATGGACCTGAACCGGATAATCGACAGCTCACGTTCCCTGCTCTCCATGATGATCGGTGATAACATCGAACTGCACATTGAACCGTCCGGCAGCCCGCTCCCCGTGGCCGCTGACGAAAATCTCATCAGCCAGGTACTCGTCAATCTCGCCGCCAATGCCCGGGATGCCATGCCCAAGGGTGGCACCTTCACCATCAGCACCAGAGCAGCATGCATGGATCAGCAATTCACCCATGCCCATGGCTCAGCGCAAGCAGGCAATTACGGCCTAATTACCGTTGCCGACTCGGGAATCGGCATGGACCGGAAAACCAGGGAACGGATTTTCGAACCATTCTTCACCACCAAGGAAGTCGGCAAGGGAACGGGTCTCGGCCTGTCCATCGTCCATGGCATCATCAGGCAGCATAACGGCTATATCGACACGGAATCACTGTTTGCCGGCGGAACAACATTCAGAATCTATCTACCGTTGAAATCAGCGCCCCCTGAAGCCGTCACGGAAGAAAGCCGCACAGCAGCTCCCCTCCGGGTCCACCAGACAGCCGGCTCGCCCGGTCAGGCACACAAAGATACAGAATTCCCTTCCGGTACGGAAACGGTACTGGTTGCCGAAGATAACGATACAGTCAGGACTCTGACAGGAAACCTGTTGCGGGAGAACGGATATCGGGTCATTGAGGCGAGCCATGGCGACGACGCATTGCAGCGGTTCATGGAACACCCCGACGAAATCAGTCTCTTGCTGCTGGATGTGCTCATGCCAAAGAAAAACGGCTGGGAAGTGTACGACACGATCCGCAAGATCCGCCCAGAAATCAGCGTCATTTTCATGAGCGGCTATACGGCGGATGTCTTTGAAAACGGGTTGATTCCCGAGCCGGGTCTGCCGCTCATGGGCAAGCCGATCCCACCCGGCGACCTGCTCCGGACGCTGCGCAGGGAACTTGACACGGTGACACGACCCACCTGCTGCGGAGAGTCCCGGGGAACTGACAGCCTCTTGAACACGGCCTAAAGAACTGGGAAAAGCACCGAAACGAACACGGGGGACTGGAACCAGCCCCCCGTGCATGAATTTCAGGTGGTTCCATCCGGACAAGAAACTACACGGCTTGCTTTGCCCGCTGCAACCTGACCAGCAACGTCAGGGTATCCGGGTGATTGTTGGTTTCGGCGTAGGTCATGGCCGTATTGCCGCAGAGGGTTCTCGCGTAGGTGTCGGCGCCGAAATCCACAAGATGGCCGACACAGTCATTGCAGCCGTAGTTCGCGGCGAACATCAACGGCGTGTGACCGTCACGGTCACGGGCGTCGACAGCCGCCCCATTTTCAAGAAGTACTTTCAGAACCTCCGCATGGCCATTGGCGGCTGCATAATGCAGTGCCGTCTTGCCCTTGTTGCTCCGTGCATCCACCTCGGCACCCCGTCGTACCAACTCTGTCACCAGGGTTACATCTCCGGATTTTGATGCGCCGATCAGCGGGGTGTGGCCATTCCTGTCTGCTGCATTCACGTTCTCAGTCATAACACTTCCTCCTCCTTGGTAAAGTGCCTGCCTACTCTGTCGGAATTGTCACAGCTGTGTGACTATACCACTTTCCGGCAATCCCTTGCCAGCAGTTTAATGGTTGCCAGAGCCATAAACCCATCCCGCAAGCTCCCCCTCAACGCCTTCCGCTGCGTCCTTTTCTGGTCGCCTTGTCTTCATACATGCGTTTGTCGGCCATACGCAGGACTTCCTCCAGGAGGTCACCCTGCCGGGCGGTGGCAATGCCCATGGAAATGCCAACCGTGCAATCGCCGACCACAGCAGCAAGTACTGCCTCACCGGCACGGATCCGAGCGAGGATATCAGCAGCAACCTTTTCCACCGTTGCCGGAAGTATCACGGCAAATTCATCTCCGCCCATGCGCGCCACCACGTCGTCCCCGCGGATTGTACTACGAATCAGTCGGGCAGCCTGCTGGATCAACAGGTCGCCGGCCGCGTGACCTAACGTGTCATTGACGACCTTCAATCCGTCCAGGTCAGCTATGATGATGCTCACCGGATAGCGGCGACCACGCTCGACCCTCTCCAATTCTTCAACGAAATAACCACGATTGTACAGACCTGTCAGGGAATCGTGGTTACTCATATGACGCAGCCTATCCTCGGCAAGACGCTTTTCCTGAAGCGCCTCAATGAGGCTGTTGAAGGCCACGGAGAACTCCCCGAGGAAATCAACCCGCTGCTGCAGGTCGCCTGCAGCTATTTGCTGGGTCTGCCAGGTAAGGTGACGCAGGTTGGCGTGCAACTGCTTGAAGGGAGCGATCAACTGGTTGCGGGGTGGCGGTTCGATGTCCAGCTTTCCTTCGGAAAGGGCACCTATGAATTCCCGAGATTCGGCGAGGGAACGGGTAAGATCCGTGAGGTAACCGGCCAAAGCAGTAATCGGCAACGGGGCGGAAGCGGACATGCTGACCGGTGAAAAGTCACCGCCAATGATCCGCCTGACCTGATCGGTCAGCTCATCCAATAAAGCTTCATCTGTCTGGTCCATATACTCCTATCCGACCGGTCGGGCCCTGAAGCGACAGGTACGTTCCCCGCTTGCCCAGCAATCGATTTCTCTCACCATAAAGGTTTTCCCGGTATAGACCTGCAATACGCCGGCAATAAACCCTTCATCGTATTCGCACACTGTCGCGTCATAAAGGGGCAGTCCGGAACAGTCCAGATCTTCGGAAACGGTCATCACCAGTTCCATGTTCTGCAGGTCTGCCTGCTCGATACGCAGAATACCCACGTTCAGCACACGGAGCTGCTCCTGGAGCTGGGCTATGAATGCATTGAAGTTTAGGCCCACATCCAGGGCATTCCTGCAAAACTCGGCGCCGGCCAAGGCCCCGGCATCCCGGAGGATCTCGCTGGCCGTTTCGCTACCATACCTGCTGCTGAGCACCTCGCGCAACGTGTACTGCATGAGGCGGTAGACGGCAACATGCGTTGTCGGTCCAAGATTGGGACGTCCGGCAACGATATCACCCAGATCCTGCCACTGAAACCGGTACGCGCCATCCTTATGCATCACCATAACAGCCTCCTGAAGAAACGGGTAGCTCAGAGTCTTTCGCGCAGAAACGAAATCACCTCGGACGGATGATCCTCGGCCTTCTTTACCACGGGCCAGTGCTTGATCACCTTACCGGACGGGTCAATAATCACCGTTGATCGGATGTCTTCCTGCCGTACATCATCTTTTCGCCAAAGGCACCATAGGACTTCATCATCGCCGCATCCGGATCAGACAGCAGCACGAAGGGCAGTCCGAAGCTGTTGATAAACTTGTCGTGGGACTTGAGGCTGTCCTTGCTCACCCCAAGAAGCAGCACCTCCATGCCCACCAGTTCTTGGTGCAGATCCCGAAACGCACAGGCCTCCCTGGTGCATCCTGGGGTATTGTCTTTTGGATAAAAGTACAGAACAACCGTTTTACCCATGAACTCCCGCAGGGAGTAGCGCTTGCCGTCACTTCCCTCGAGTTCGAAACCGGGTGCATGTTCGCCTTCCAGTGAAGCCATCACCTTCTCCTTTCCAGGCCTGCCACGAAGCCCGGAGGCAAGTAGCAGCCCCCTACGGGAACAGTGCTTCCATTGTAGGCGAGAACCATCAGAATTCAAGGACAAAAAATACTCCCTCCCCACCAGAATAATGACGACCCGACCGGGTCCAGCAGCAGAAGCAGACAGCCGATTTCCCCAAGAAATCCGAAGCTTTCACCTTGACCTTTTCCCTGTCCTTAGCTACTCTCCAAAAGCAGCACAGCAGACAATTCCATCGACAGGCAGGATTCGTCCCATGATCAAGGCATACGTTCGTGCGGAAGACACCATCAAAGCAATAACCATCGAACTTGAGCACCTGGAATCCTTTGACACGGGCGTGTTGGTCTGGCTTGACCTGATTTCGCCCACACCGGAGGAAAGCATTGCCGTCGAACGGGCAATGAAGCTGGAACTGCCCACCCGTCAGGAATCAGAAGAGATCGAATACACCTCCCGCTACTGGGAAGACGAAAGCGGCATCTGGATCAACACCTCGTTCCTGGTCAAGGAGCAGGACAAGGTTTCCACCGAGACCGTATCGTTCATCATGAAAGACTCCTATCTGACAACGATCCGCTTCAGCGAACTGCGTATTTTTACCGAGTTTTCCCGCAAGATGCGCCTGACACCGCGGGCATTCCACAACGGCGCCGATGTCCTCTGCGGCGTCCTCGCCATACGCGTGGACATTGATGCTGACCTGATCGAAGGGCTTTCCAAGCAGATCGTCACCATCGGCCGCAAGGACCCCCTCTCGTGCGTGGAACCGAGCCAGTTTCTGGAGCACATCACCACCTACGAGGATATCAACATTACCTTCCGCGAGAATCTGACCGACAAGCATCGGGTCATTTCCGCCCTGCTGAAAAGCACCATGATCCCGGAAAACCACAAACGGGAACTCTCCATGATGATCAAGGATGTCAACTCCCTAATCACCTCAGCCAACTTCAACTTCGAACGCCTTGACTATCTGCAGAACCTGTTCCTCAACCACCTGAGCATCGAACAGAACAAGGTCATTAAAATCTTTACCGTCATGTCGGTCATTTTTCTGCCGCCGACACTCATCGCCAGCATTTACGGCATGAATTTCCGGTTTCTGCCGGAACTGGAATGGCAGTACGGCTATCCGGCGGCCCTCATCCTCATTGTGGTATCCGCCATCCTGCCCCTCTATATCTTCCGGAAAAAGGGCTGGCTCTGACAAGAAGAGCCACTGCCGCCGGCAATGGCTCCCAAGGGGAAAAGGTCTGAGCACACAAATCAGCAGGGGCGGTCCGGCGGGAGGCGCCCGGCGATGCAATTGTCCATACCTGCAACAGGGCACAGGCTCCATGCCCATCCGGCAGCTTCAGGTGCGCGGCGGTTTCAAAAGATGAAAGACAAGCAAGACAATGACCGCCGCACCAAAAATCCCGAGGAAAATGGTTTCATTGAGAAAAACATGTGCCTGCATCCAACTGCGGATAGTGGCCAATAGTTGCTGGAGCATGACGTCCCCCCCGTCTTACGGCATTCATCCCCATTCCCGCGGCACTACATCCTGATGGTCTTATAGAGAAAGTTCTTGAATTTAAAGAATTTTTTTCGCTCCGTAGCGTCATGCCGCAGATCGCCGGCAACCGCCTTGAGGTAGCGGGCAATTTGCGGCATGCTCCGGCCGGCGCTGGCCCGGGACTTCTCGATAATCAATCCGACCACGTCCCGGGGAATACGGTTCTTGGAATAAGGTTCATAGACCGCATCCCAGAAATCCTTGCCCCGTTCGATTTCAGCGAGTATCTCCGTTGCCAGCTGATCCTGCAATCGTGAGTGGGTGTCCGTCGGCTGGTCCAGACTGCTGTCACCGATAGCTCGCCGGATATCGTGTTCGGTGATGGTCGAGCCGGTTCGGAAGAAGAGCGCCCGCAGCAGAATGCTGCGCAACTCGCGAATGTTTCCTTCGAAACGGTGGTTGATGAGGATATTCTTTGCGTCTTCGCTGAGAATCGGTGCGGCATCGGGCGGGTCTTCCTTGCCCCGGTAGATGCGATAGAGCTTGCCGAGAAAGTGGGTGGACAGGTCGGAAATATCCTCACGCCGCTCGCTGAGAGAAGGAATACGAACGGAAAGTTCCGAAATCCGGTGATAGAGATCCTCACGGAACCGTCCAGCCTTGATTTCTTCCTGGAGATTCTTGTTTGTGGCCGCAACAAGCAGGACTCGACCGTAACGATCCTGATTTTCACCCAACCGGACAAAACCGCCGTTATCGAGAAAGCGCAACAACTGCACCTGGGTCTTGGGGTCGGCATCGCCGATTTCATCCAGGAAGACGATACCGCCCTGGGCCTCCTCAAGGATGCCCCGTCGGTCGCTGTAGGCACCGGTGTACGCCCCCTTCTTGTGGCCGAACAGTTCCGAATAGGTCAGTTCACCGCTGTAGGCGGCAATATTGGTCTTTTTGA
>CAYSWG010000142.1:0-6800 GCA_964434465.1 uncultured Geobacteraceae bacterium | reverse complement strand
CATGCTACATCAATCCTCCGACGGTGTCCAGCGATTTTTGTGGGACACGGTCAGCACCCAGGAGGAGCAAAAACGAATCTCCAAAAACACAAGTACAAATACATGGTGAAGTTTTTGGGGCAGCATGCATCAAAAGGAGCTCAGCCAACGGTTCGGGCGGCAGTGGACACTGTCAAGTCCGGCAGCTATTATGGACCGAATTGTCTACAGTTGTGGGGTGCTCCCGTTGAAGTTCCTTTGCCTATAAAAGCTCAAAATCCAGCCCTCAACTCATCTCTTTGGGACGAATCTGTGCGTCTGACCAAAGTTCAGTACCATTGTTAAGCTATCCAACTCTATGAAACGAATCATACTCTATAGCCTGATTACAGGAGTTGTTATCGTCATGGCATCCATACTGTTCAATAAATCCGGCTCCGCCCAGACCCGGTCATCACTCTCACTTGATAGCGATCTGAAAAATCCGGTCATGCTGACAAAAGGTGGATGGAGGGAACAATCTCGCGTCATGTGGGATTTCTTTTTCAACAAACCGGAGGATACTCGCCCTCACGGAAATATTCCGGTAAAACCACTGACCAGGGCGGAATTACTAGCAGCTCCGAACAATACGGTTTATCGCATTGGACATTCGACCGTACTGATGAAGTTGAACGACGCCTTCTGGATAACCGACCCGATGTTCTCCGACCGGGCATCCCCAGTGCAGTTTGCCGGACCGGAACGGTTTCACGCACCACCCGTCAGCATTGAAGAACTTCCGCCGATCAAGGGTGTCATAATCTCTCACAACCACTATGACCATCTTGACTACGACTCCATCATGAAACTGGCAGAAAAGACAGACATTTTCCTGACGCCACTAGGGGTTGGGGATATTCTGGCTGACTGGGGGGTGCCGACAACAAAGGTACGACAACTGGATTGGTGGCAGGAAACTGAAGCACATGGCGTTCGGTTCGCTGCTACACCTGCACGGCATTTTTCTGGCCGAGGCTTATTCGACAAGAATCGAACACAATGGGCCTCATGGGTTATTATTGCCGGAGGCCAGCGGATGTTCTTCAGTGGTGATTCCGGATATTTCAAAGGCTTCAAGCAGATCGGCGAGAAATACGGTCCCTTCGATCTGACCATGCTGGAAACCGGTGCTTATAATGAAAACTGGCCGGAAGTCCATATGACTCCGGAAGAAAGTATTCAAGCTCATATCGATCTGAAGGGTAAGCGCCTGCTGCCGATACACAACGGCACTTTTGATTTGTCTATGCACTCCTGGCGGGAGCCGTTTGACAGAATAGTATCCTTGGGCAATGCTCGCGGTATTCCGGTCAATACTCCTCTGATGGGTGAGCCGCTGTGCACGTACCTCACAGCGAGTGGTCGACACTGGTGGGATGATCCGGATAGATTCAAAGAAACAGAGCGAGTACAGATAAAAGGGCAACCGGCTGGAGTGGCGGGCAATATATAAAATATGTAGCAAAAGGTAAACTATTGGTTTACATGTTGCGCTGTAAGTTATATGATGATGCTCATGCGATTCAATCGGGTCATTATAAGATAGGTGCTTAAATGTCAACTAACAGTTTACATTCGAGTAAAAATCTGAAAGCAGCGCTCTTTTCTCTGCCAAATGGCATGCCGGTTACAACCGGACAGATGGAGCAGATGGGCATATCCCGCCAACTTGTACACCGTTATGTGCTGAATGGCTGGCTGGAGTCACTCGGGTACGGCTACTTCCAGCGTGCAGGTGATGAGCTTACTCGGAATGGCGCAGTAGCGGCTCTTGAAAGCCAGGGGCATGACGTCCACATAGGCGGGAAATCTGCTTTGTCACTCAGGGGAGTCATACATTATCTAGCACTTGGCAAAGATAAACTAACCCTGTACCGGATATCACGAAAGAAGATACCTGAATGGTTTGTCACCAGGTTTGACAGCGAAATACGCATGAGTCGCCTTTTCGATGAAGAAAACACATTGGAGAACAGACGGCATGTGCGGCGACTTGATGAGGCCGACCCATATTCTCCTTTCGTTTCTGAGCCTGAACGGGCTCTTCTTGAGATGCTTGATGACGTACCCCAGAAGCAGAGCCTCGATGACGCAAAAAAAATAATGGAACCCCTGTTTACGTTGCGCCCCGAGCAACTACAGGAGCTATTGGAAGCCTGCACGAGAATCAAAGTCAAGCGGCTGTTCTTCGCGTTGGCAGATGAATTACATTTGCCGGTAGTGCAGCAACTCAACGTGTCCAGATTGGATTTCGGCTCCGCTTCTGTTTATGTCCGGACACTGAAAGGGAACTCTCTGATCTTGCATAATCCGGGGAAAGAAAGTAATGGATAGCCGTTACCTTGATATTGTACGGCTGCTTATTGACGCAGCCCCATTCGTCTTCACCCAGCAGTGCTTTGCCCTCAAAGGGGGCACTGCCATCAACCTGTTTGTTGAAGACATGCCCCGATTATCGGTCGATATCGATCTGGTTTTTACTGATCTCATGTGCCCCGACCGCGAATCGGCGCTTGCGGCAATCGAGCATGCCTTGCATGACGTGGCAAATCTGCTGCACAGCAAACTCGGTGTTACGGTTCGACCGACAATGTCCGGCAGCGACCATGAGTCCAAGCTGTTTATCTCCAGGGGACCTGTACTCCTCAAGGTTGAGGTGAATCATGTCTTCCGGGGCACGGTATATCCTCTCGTAACTGGCAACTTGTCAGCGGAGGCGCAGCGACGCTTCTCTAGGGGCCTTTCCATTCCCATGCTCGACCATGACGAACTGTATGCCAGCAAGCTTGTCGCGGCGCTTGACCGCCAGCATCCTCGTGATCTGTTTGACGTGATGCTTCTCTTTGAACGCCAAGGCATTACTCCGAGGATTCGGCGGGCTTTCACCGTCTATCTCGCTGGCCACAACAGGCCAGTCCATGAACTTCTGGCGCCACATCGAAAAGACATCAGTGTTGAGTTTGAGAGGGACTTTGCAGGAATGACCACCCGCGAAGTAACCATCGATAAGCTGCTTGAAGTCAGAGAGCAGTTGTTTGAACAGCTACCGGCAACTCTTGACGATTTAGAGCGCAACTTTCTCCTCTCGATAAACCAGTGTGAGCCGGATGGCGCAATTATCGACATGCCGGGAATTGAAAACCTGCCGGCCCTCATGGAAACAACTGAACCTGCAAAAACTGTCCAAGTCTAACAGGACAAAATTCAAGGCCATGACCGCAGCATTGAATGAGGTTTTTGAAACCACTCACAACTTAATCAATTCAGATTCTTGACCCAAAATTGCATGCAGTGATCCCGCTTAACACAGTCGGTCTCACGCCACCTGAAATGGGTGATTACACCAGGAAGCCGGGCAAAACCGGTGCGGGCAAGGAATTGTGTGATGGGAATGTAGTCAGGCGGGCGCAATGGGTGATCATCGGGGCGCTCAACCGTTGCGCAGGTGAGTGTGCGGTAAATGCCGAGTGAACGGATGTGATTTTCCTGTTGAGCAAGCAACTTCTGTCCCAGTCCACAGTTGCGGTAGGGCGGTCGAAAGAGCAGTTCACCGACGTAATAAATCTCGTCGAGTGGCAATGCTGTGCCGGCAAAGGCGTCACGCATCTGGGCGTCTTCATGGATAAGTGGCATGCCAGTTGCCGCCCCGATAATGCAAGCCCCGTCATACGCCAGGATGATGCAGGCGTCAGGAGCCTCGGCATAGGTGCTCAAGTACGTGAGTTCATCTTTTCTCAGTCCCTGATACAGATAGGGGTATTCCAGGAAGATGTCGAGACGAAGCGTTGCCAGATCGTCCAGTCTTTCTGCAATCGCAGTCCCGGTCAGCAATTGTTCGGTAATCACCATGATGTCGTTCAGTTCCAGCCTCTCTGCGAAACCTCTTATCTATTCAGCCAAAGCCACCTGACGCAACTTTGAAATATCTCTCAGTGGCGGAGCACCGAACAGGCGGTTGTACTCGCGACTGAACTGTGAGGGGCTCTCGTAGCCAACCTGGAAGGCCGCATTGGCAGCATCCAGCGACTCCGCCAACATTAACCGCCTGGCTTCGTGCAAACGCAGATGCTTCTGGTATTGAAGCGGACTCAAAGCGGTCATAGACCGGAAGTGAGTATGAAATGAAGAGGTACTCATGCGAGCCTGTGCCGCCAGATCATCAATGCGAAGCTGCTCTGTAAAGTTGTTTTTCAGCCATGCAATTGCCCGCGCCATCTGCTGACTCTGGCTTCCCGCCGACGCAATCTGACGTAGACGCGCTCCCTGTTCCCCAACTAGCAAAAGGTAAATAATCTCCTTCTGGATGATGGGCGCAAGCACCGAAATGTCGTGCTCTTCGTCCAGCAGGTCGATCAGGCGTTGAAAGGCCATGAGCAGCGGAAGGGTGATCTTGCTCGTTGCCATGCCATGACCGGATTTTTGCGCTCGATGATGGGGGAAGTTGCTGTCAATGAGTAGCTGTGAAACCTCGTGCATGTCAAATGTCAGCTTAAGCCCCAGTAACGGCTTCTCTTTGCTCGCTTCGATGACCTGAAAAAATGCGGGCAGGTCCACCGACGCGATCAAATACTGGTCAGCGTTGTAGACATACTCTTCATTGCCAAGAAACACGCGTTTTGATCCCTGCACGACCATGCAGACAGACGGTTCGTACACCGCGCTCATCGGTTCCGTCGGTCTGTCTTCACGAAAAAGCGATAGCGCCGAAATCGCGTTTGGATTCTGATAGCTGTTGTTTGTCCATCGGGCAATGCTCTCTCTTAAAGTTTCACGCGCCACTTCCACTCTGTCGGCCATATGGTCTCCGTATCTCTTTATTTTCACGCAATAAACCTCCAAACTACCAATGTCATCATAATATCAAGCCTGCATCTGCCATACAATATTTATTGAGCGTATTGTACGATCAGGCAATAATTTTCAAGGATTGGTCTATCGGCTTCTCCCTCATCAGAGGTACGATAAGATCAGAAATGAGCAGAATAGTTGGAATAACGAAAGGAGTTCGAAATGAACAAAAAAGGCTTTTTTACGCGTTGTTTTCGTATTCTCACCGGGATGACCCTGGGCATGGTTTCATCCATGGCTTGTGTCGGCGTTGCCTCCGCTACAGACATCTCCAAGGGAGCAGCCAACTTTTACACGAGCGACAAGGTGTCCATGCAGAAGGTCACCTTCAAGAATCAATACCACATGAATGTTGCCGGGAACCTCTTCATTCCCAAAGGCTTGAAGCAGAGCACCAAACATCCCGCGATCGTTGTCGGACATCCCATGGGTGCAGTGAAGGAGCAGAGTGCAAATCTGTATGCCACGAAAATGGCTGAGCAGGGATTCGTGACGTTGTCGTTGGATCTGTCTTTCTGGGGTGAGAGTGAGGGGCAGCCTCGCAACGCCGTCTCGCCGGATATCTATGCCGAGGATTTCAGCGCGGCGGTTGATTTTCTGGGTACCCGGCCGTTCGTGGACCGGAACCGGATCGGGGCCATCGGAATCTGCGGCAGCGGAAGCTTTGTCATCAGCGCAGCCAAGATCGACCCGCGCATGAAAGCCATTGCTACCGTCAGCATGTACGATATGGGTGCCGCCAGCCGTTACGCGCTCAAGCGTTCGCAGACCTTGGAGCAACGCAAGAAGATCATTGCCGAGGCGGCCGAGCAGCGCTATGTGGAATTCACCGGTGGCAAGCCCCTGTACACCAGCGGGACGGTTCATGAGCTGAAGGCGGACACGCACCCGATCCAGCGGGAGTTTTTCGACTTCTACCGTACTCCGCGGGGCGAATTCACCCCCAAGGACTCGTCGCCGGAGCTGACGACGCACCCGACGCTCACCAGTGCCGTCAAGTTCATGAATTTCTTCCCGTTCAACGACATTGAGACGATCTCTCCGCGTCCCATGCTGTTCATCACGGGTGATAATGCTCACTCCAGAGAGTTCAGCGAAGACGCCTACAGGCTGGCAGCCGAACCGAAGGAACTCTACATCGTTCCCGGAGCCGGACATGTGGATCTGTATGACCGGGTGAATCTTATTCCCTTTGACAAACTGACCGCATTCTTCAAACAGAATCTGTAACGCAAAAGGAGTTCAAAATGAAAAAACAGATAACTGCTATGGTGCTTGGCGCGTCATTATCCGCAATTGGCTCGGTTTCTGGTGCAGGCGCCAAGGAATGGGACAAGACCTTTACCCTCAGCGACAAGGTAATCCACGAAAAAGTGTCTTACCCCAATCGATATGGAATCACCATATCCGCTGATCTGTATCTTCCCAGGAATATCGACAAATCGAAGAAATATGCCGCCATTGTTGTGGGAACACCCTTTGGCGGTGTCAAGGAGCAAGGGGCCGGCATTTACGCGCAGACCATGGCCGAACGTGGATTCGTAACCATTGCTTTTGATGAATCCTACAACGGGGAAAGTAGCGGCAATCCAAGGCATGTTTCATCGCCGGACATATTTGTCGAAGATTTCAGCGCCGGCGTTGATTACCTCGGAACGCGCCCCTTTGTCGACAGGAACAGGATCGGCGCGATCGGCATTTGCGGCAGTGGTGGTTTTGCCATTACCGCGGCACAGGTTGACCGCCGGATCAAAGCCATTGCCACCGCAAGCATGTACGACATGAGTCGCGTCATCCGGAAGGGCTGGGAAGATGGGATGTCAGGCGAACAGCGCAATAAAACACTGGATCAGCTTGGCGAGCAGCGTTGGGCGGATTCGGTCGTTGTCAAGAAAGTTGTCGCAATTGTTAAGCCGCTTTTTCTGTTTCCG
>CAYSWG010000141.1:0-6806 GCA_964434465.1 uncultured Geobacteraceae bacterium | reverse complement strand
AGGGCGCCCTGGGGCTTGAATGCCGCCTTGATGATGAACCTGTCCGACACCTGGTTGCTTTTCTCGACGATCTGGAAACTGCCTGGGCGGTTGCCGCTGAGCGGTCATTTCTCTGTCGCTGTGAAGGGGGTTGCCAGGTGCCGTTGGCTGCCCATGGTCAGGTAACCGGCCGGCAGCTGCATCTGGATGGTCTCATTGCCACCGTGGATGGCCGGCGGGTTGTCCGAGGCACATTGACCGGTGCCGCTGAGGACGGCCTGTCCCTGGGGACGGAACTGGCCGATCGGCTCCTGGCGGAAGGGGGGCGGGAGATTCTGGCCCAGGTGTACGGTCGGGGTGGTTATCATTAAAATCTGCACTACCTGCGCTTTGGTGCAGGACAAGGAACGAGTACATGAACCTGACACATGGCAGGAGCGGCTTCGTGTATCTGATCGGCGCCGGACCAGGTGATCCGGGGCTCCTGACCCTGAAGGGCCGGGACTGTATCGCCCGGGCCGACGTCATTCTGTATGATTACCTGGCGCACCACGGATTGTTGACCCATGCCCGGCCCGAAACGGAACTGGTCTATGCCGGCAAAGTTGGTGGGCTGCACAATCAGGGTCAGGAGCAGATCAACGAGATGCTGGTGGAAAAGGCCCGGCAGGGCAAAGTGGTGGCCCGTCTCAAAGGGGGTGACCCGTTTATCTTCGGCCGGGGAGGCGAGGAATGTGAGGCCCTTGTGGCGGCAGGCATTCCTTTTGAAATCGTGCCGGGCATCACCGCCGCCGTGGGGGCCGCCGCCTATGCGGGTATTCCCCTCACTCACCGGGAGTACACCGCATCTGTAACCCTGGTGACCGGCCATGAGTTTCATGGCAAGGAAACAACGGGCATCGACTGGCCCAGTCTGGCTAACGGTACGGGGACGCTGGTTTTTTACATGGGCATGAAAAATCTGCCCCGGATCGCGGCCAATCTCCTGGAGAACGGCCGGTCTCCCGAGACACCGGTGGCCCTGGTCCGCTGGGGGACCCGCCCGGAACAGGAGGTCCTGACCGGAACCCTGGCCACTATTTACCAATTGGCGCGGCAGCGCAATTTCAAGGCGCCGGCGGTGACCATTGTCGGCGAGGTGGTGCAGTTACGGGAAACCTTGCGCTGGTTCGACAACCGGCCGATGTTTGGTGTCGGCGTTCTGGTTACCCGGGCAGTCGATCAGGCGGGCGAACTGCAGCATGTCCTGGAAGATCGCGGTGCTTATGTGTATTCATGTCCGACCATTGCCATCACGCCGCCGGAGAGTTTTGCGGAATTGGATGAGGCCCTCGGTCGGCTCGAAACGTTCAACTGGCTGATCTTCACCTCTGCTAACGGGGTGCGGGTCTTTTTTCAGCGGCTCCATGCCCTGGGTCGGGACAGCCGGGCCCTGGGTGGCTGCCGGGTTGCCGCAGTCGGCCCGAAGACGGCCGAGGGCCTGGCAGCCTACGGCATACATCCGGATCTGCTCCCGGCCGGCTACCATGCGGAGGGTCTTGTTGACGCCTTCGGCGACCTGGAGGTGAGCGGCCTGCGCGCATTGTATCCGAAAGCCGACCTGGCCCGGGATGTGCTGGTTTCCCGGTTGACTCAACGGGGTATGGCGGTCACCGCCCCCGTTGCCTACTGCACGACTCTGCCCGAGGCCGTGCCCCGGGTGATTCTCGCTGCCCTGGAAGAGCGCCGGATCCAGTGCGTGACGTTTACCTCTTCGTCAACAGTTACCAATCTGGCGCACCTGGTGGGCGAGAACCGGCTCATTCATCTCCTTGAGCCTGTTGCCGTGGCAGCCATCGGGCCGGTAACCGCGGCAGCATGTCGTGACCTGGGCCTGGCGGTCCATATTGAGCCGGCCGAGGCAACGGTGAGTGCCTTGGCCGCGGCGGTGATTCGACACTTTACTGTCCGGCTCCCGGGCGAATAGGCTGCTGTTTGGAGCGAGCGTCGGCGTGCAGGGGAGGCTATGGGCGCAGTTCAGGAAAAAACCTGGTTTTCGAGAAACTGGAAGTGGTTCGTCCCCCTGGTAAGCCTGGGGGTGGTAACTCTCAGCCTCGGGTTTTGCACGGCAACCATGTTTGGCCTGTTCGGCATGATGAAAACCAGTGGGGCCTATAAACAGGCCCTGCAGCGGGCTGCCGGGCATCCGGGTGGTGCGGGCGCTGGGTTCTCCCGTGAAGCCGGGGCTGTCCGTCGCCGGTTCCCTGCAGGTGAGCGGTTCTTCCGGTACGGCTGACCTGGAAATTCCCTTGTCCGGTCCCACGGGAAAGGGGACCCTGTTCGTTGTGGCCCGGAAAACCGCCGGCAGGTGGCAGTTCAGCACGCTCTTCGTGCACATCCAGGGGAAAGGGGAGCGCATCGACATCCTCACTCCCGCCGAAGGGGGACCGCGGCGTCAGGTACCGCCGGACACTCCGCCGGGCGTGTTGATCTGAGAGAAATGCGGAGCGCCCGGCACAGGGCTGTTGCTGAATAGATCTGATAGTATTTTGGAGGGTTTGCCATGTCCTTTCCCGCATATCGAGCACGTCGTATCCGCGGCAAAGAAGTATTGCGCCGTATGGTTCGCGAAACGACGGTTTCCGCCAGTGACCTGATATATCCCTTGTTTGTCACTGGCGGATCCGACATCCGCAAAGAGGTTCCCGCCATGCCCGGCGTGTTGCAATTGTCGGTTGATCATCTGGTTGCCGAGGCCCGGGAGGTCTGTGACCTGGGCATACCGGCGGTGATTTTGTTCGGCATACCTCCCTACAAGGACAGCGTCGGCAGCAGTGCCTTTCAGGAGTACGGCGTGGTGCAGGAGGCAATCAGGGTGTTAAAGAAGCAGGTGCCGGAGCTGGCTGTCATTACCGATGTGTGTCTGTGCGAGTACACGGACCACGGCCACTGTGGCGTGATCAGGGACGGCGACGTGGACAATGATGCAACGCTGGAGTTGCTCTGCCGCGAGGCATTGTCCCACGCCCGGGCCGGTGCGGACATGGTGGCGCCGTCGGATATGATGGACGGTCGGGTGCAGGCAATCCGTTCTGCGCTGGACGGTGCAGGGTTCGTCCAGCTGCCCATAATGAGTTATGCGGTGAAATATGCCTCAGGTTTTTACGGGCCGTTCCGCGAGGCTGCCGAGTCGGCGCCCCGGTTCGGCGACCGTTGCTCCTACCAGATGGACCCGGCCAACAGGCGCGAGGCGATCCGCGAGGTGCTGCAGGATATCGCCGAGGGGGCGGACATCGTCATGGTCAAGCCCGGACTGCCCTGCCTGGACATTCTCCGAGAGGTGCGGGATGTCTGCAATCATCCCCTGGCGGTTTACAACGTGTCCGGCGAATACAGCATGGTCAAGGCAGCTGCCCGAAATGGCTGGATCGATGAGGAGCGAGTGGTCATGGAGACCATGATCGCCTTCAAGCGGGCCGGTGCCGACCTGATCATCACCTACCATGCCAAGGAGGTGGCGCGCCTGCTCCGGGCCGCATGCCGACGTCACCATGCGTAACCGAAACCGTCTTCGTCCGGTAACGGGTGTCGTGCGGCAGTAATTCCGCCTGTGCCGGCCTGGCGGCAGCCGGGAGAAATGGCTTCTCAATTGTGCGTGTTTGTGGTACCTTCCCGCGATACTTGTACGGTATGCCGGTGCATTTTCCAACGGTCACGGCCTTAACCATTCCTGAACACACAGCACTACTCTATGGCGAAAATAATCTGCGTTGCGAATCAGAAGGGCGGGGTCGGCAAGACGACCACAGCCGTTAATCTTGGTGCTTCCCTGGCGGTGGCCGAGAAAAAAACCCTGCTGGTGGATATGGATCCCCAAGGCAATGCCGGTAGCGGCGTGGGCCTCGAAAAGGATACAATCCGGGATGCGGTCTATCACGCCCTGATCAACGATGCTGATCCGTTTGCCATTGTCATGAAGACTCTGCTCGGGTATCTGGAAATTCTGCCGGCCACGGAGGATCTGGCCGGTGCCGAATTGGAACTCGTCTCCCTGGACGACCGGGAGCACCGGCTCAGCCGGGTGCTCGCCCGGCTGCAGGACTCCTACGAGTACATCATCATCGACTGCCCGCCGTCCCTGGGGTTACTGACCCTCAACGCCTTGGTTGCGGCCCATTCGGTGCTGATCCCTCTCCAATGTGAGTTCTACGCCATGGAGGGGCTTACCAAGATACTTAAAACCATCCGGCTGGTTAAAAAGGCTTTCAACCCAACACTGGAGATCGAGGGCATACTTCTGACCATGTTCGACACGAGAAACAATCTGTCACGGCAGGTCAGCGAGGAAATCCGCTCCCATTTCGGCAAGACCGTCTTCGACACGGTGATTCCCCGTAATGTGCGACTTTCGGAAGCACCCAGTCACGGCAAGCCGATCATTCTCTATGACATTGCCTCGCGGGGGGCAGTCGGGTACCTGGATCTGGCCAGGGAACTTATCGAACGGGAGGGTACCCATGGTTAAGAAGATGGGGCTGGGCAAGGGAATGGCTGCGCTCCTGCCCGTGGTGGAAGATGAGGGTAGAAAGTACTTCTCCTGTCCCATTGAAGAGATCCGGCCCAACCGGGAGCAGCCGCGCAAGAGTTTTGTCCTTGAAAAGCTCGAGGAGCTGGCAGCTTCCATCAAGGAGAAGGGGATTATCCAGCCACTGGTGGTGCGGAAGCTGAACGATCACTATCAGCTGGTGGCCGGAGAACGGCGGTGGCGGGCAGCCCAGAAAGCCGGTCTGCGCGAGGTGCCTGTCGTCATTCAGGACGTGTCCGATGATACGGCCCTGGAGATGGCACTCATTGAGAATATCCAGCGGGAAGACCTGAATGTGCTTGAGCAGGCCGAAGCCTTCCACTCGCTCATGGAAAAGTTTCACCTGTCCCAGGAAGAGATGGCCAGAAGGGTCGGAAAGGATCGTTCCACCATCGCCAATTCCCTCCGGTTGCTCAAGCTGCCCCTGCGCATCAAGCAGGATATCATTGAAGAGCGGCTGTCCATGGGGCATGCCCGGGCACTCCTTTCCGTAGATGATTCGGAGATACTGGAGACGGTGCGCCAGGAAATCCTCGGCAAACATCTTTCCGTACGGGCGACGGAATCGTTGATTGCCCGGCTGAAAACCAAGCGACCCATGCGCCGGAATGCTGCGGCACATCCGGAGCTGCAGGCCGTTGTGGATCATCTCAAGCGTCGTTTCATGACAAAGGTTGCCATCCGCCAAGGGCGTCGCGGCGGGACGATCGAGATTTCCTACGGGACCATGGAAGAGTTGAGCCGTCTTATCGAGTTGCTTGATGCCTGACGGCACTGCATTCTGCTGTGCGCCTGGTTTCATGCCCGGGGGTAACAGCGTTGGTCCTGTGCATTCAATGGCAGTATTGCGTTGCTCTGTCGGCATTGTTCTGCTATAGTCCCGCGGATTGTGTTTGTGATTCCTCAAGAAGAGTATTCACTCGGGCAAAGCCGCGTGCGAGGTTCCAGATGATTACCATCGATATTGTGCTGCTCTTTCAGTTCCTGAATGTGCTGCTACTGCTTTTTTTGCTGAATACATTGCTGTACAAACCTATTCGTTCGGTAATGCGCCTTCGGGAGGAGGAGCTTGCCGCTGCCCGGGACAAAACCGTTGCCACGGAACTGGACGTGCAGGAGCAGATCGCTCGCTACGAGCAGAAGCTGCGGGCCGTGCGCAGCGAGGCTCTCGATGAGCGGAACCGGTTGCTGCAGGATGCCCGGCAGCAGGAGTCGCTGCTCCAGGAGACGGCCCGTCGGGAAGCTGCCGACCATCTCGCCCTGGTGCAGTCCGCCATCCGACAACAGGAAGCGGAGGGGGATGCCCTGTTGCGTGACCGGGCTCACTCCCTGTCGCGGGTCCTCTGTGAAAAAATTATCGGGAGACGGTTGTCATGAACCATGCCACGCGCCGGCGGCAGGTGGCCGGTAGGTTTCTGCCACTTTTCGTTGCCAGTGTCACTGTACTGTTGTGCCACTCTCTCGGACTTGCAGCCGAAGGGGCGCCCCACGCGGACGCGTCGGCACTGCTGAAGGATTTTCTCTACCGTCTGTTTAATTTCTCCCTGCTGGTTGGCATTCTTGCCTTTGCCCTGAAAAAGGCTGACGTGCGGGGCTTGCTGGCTGCCCGGCGGGATACCGTGGCCAGAACACTTGAGGAAGCGGTTCAACTCAGGGAAACAGCAGAGCAGAAACTGGCCGAATACCAGAACAAGCTGGAACGGGCAACCCGTGAAATCAACGATATCAGGGCAGCAATTCTCCGCGATGGAGAGTTGGAGCGGCAGCGGATCATCACCGAGGCCGAGGCGGCTGCCGTCAAGATTAGGGAACGGGCAGAGGCTGCTGCCCGGCAGGAAGTGCAGCAGGCCCGTGAGCGCCTGAGGGCCGAAGCAGCCCGCCTTGCCGTTCACCTGGCGGAAACGGCTCTGCGAGAGTCGGTTACCGAAGCGGACCAGGACAGGTTTATCGAGGAATATCTTGTAAAACTTGTGGAGGCACCGTGAGTTCGCAAACTATTGCACGACGCTATGCCAAGGCCCTGCTGCAGATTGCCGTTGCACACAATACTGTTGAGCGGTCGTACCATGAACTGGAGCAGTTTGTCGGAGCCTTGTCCGCGGAAACCGATGCCTGGCAGCTTTTCCTGGATCCCGCCGTTCAGGCTGCGACCAAACGTACCATAATCAAATCCACCTGTGAGCAACTGGCCGTATCACCGATCATGACCAATTTTCTGTTGCTGCTTATTGACCGGCAGCGACTGGTCGTGCTTCGGGCCATA
>CAYSWG010000140.1:4491-6829 GCA_964434465.1 uncultured Geobacteraceae bacterium | reverse complement strand
GCCACAGATCTCATGGCCAAAGGGCAAGGCTATGACTTGGTACGCTACTTTTTCCTGCTCTGTTTTGCTGCCTGCATTCCGGCCATCATCTCCGGCGGTATTGCTGAACGGGCCAAATTCTGGCCACAACTGATTGCCGGCGCCATTTTTGTCGGTCTTGTCTATCCCCTCTTCGAATCAGTTATTTGGGGACAGAACAAGGCAGTGCTTCAGGATTTTTTCAGTAGAATCGGTGGCGCCGAATTCCATGACTATGCCGGATCGGTGGTCGTCCATTCCATCGGTGGCTGGCTGGCGTTGCCGGCAGTAATTATTCTGGGCGCCCGGACAGGCCGTTATGTGAAAGGACGTTCGACACCGATTCCCATCAGTAATATCCCCTTTCTTGCCCTTGGTTCCTGGATTCTCGCCATTGGCTGGTTTGGCTTCAATGTAATGAGTGCCGCCACCCTGGAGGGCATTTCCGGCCTGGTTGCCGTCAACTCCCTGTTGGCCATGGTTGGTGGTGTCCTGTTTGCGCTGGTTGCCGGCAAAAACGATCCGGGTTTCATCCATAACGGCGCTCTGGCGGGCCTCATTGCCGTGTGCGCCGGAAGTGATCTGATGCACCCCCTTGCCGCTTTTCTCACCGGCGGCATCGCCGCAGTTATTTTTGTCTACGGCTTTACCTTTGAGCAAGAAAAGCTAAAAATCGACGACGTGCTGGGCGTCTGGCCCCTGCACGGCATCTGCGGCACCTGGGGCGGCATTGCCGCCGGCATCTTCGGCTACAAGGAATTGGGGGGCATGGGAGGCGTTACCTTTGCTTCACAATTCATGGGCAGTATTGCGGCGCTGCTCTTTGCCGTCGCCAGTGGATTTGTCGTCTATTTGATACTGGACAAGACCGTAGGCATTCGGCTTGACGCTGAAGAAGAGTTTATGGGTGCCGACCTTGCTGTCCATCGAATCGACGCCTACCCGGAGGACAAGGTCAAGTAACCCTCGTGCCCAAACAGAAGGTGCACAGCCATACTCGAATGAAGGCTCCTCAGGGGGCCTTCATTCGTTTCAGTGGCCGGTGCACACCCGGTACCCCCCGGTAAAAAAGTGCCGTGGGCCGGATCCGGGTTTTCACAAAGAACGGCAGGGATTGACAAGAACCGTTCTCTCAGTTTACTACATGGCTGCACTGCGCTCCCTTGGGCAACTGGTGCACGGCATGAAAACACCTTGGTAAGCGAGGAAACAATGAGACCGGAAATCGCTCGTTTTGAACAATTGATGGAACTGATGCGCCGACTGCGCCAACCTGGCGGCTGTCCCTGGGATGCCGAGCAGACCCACGAAAGCCTGAAACGATATCTCCTGGAAGAAACCTATGAAGTTCTGGAAGCAATCGATTCAGGAAACCCCGAATTGCTGCGGGAGGAGTTGGGCGACCTGCTCCTCCAGACTGTCTTTCATGGAGTTGTAGCTGAAGAAGCGGGGAGCTTTACCATGAACGACATCCTCCAGGTACTGTGCGACAAGCTGATTCGCCGCCACCCCCATGTGTTTACCGATTTGCACGTTAACGGTCTGGACCAGTTAGTAGCCAACTGGGATCGCATCAAGAAAGAGGAAAAAGGCTCTGAATCCAGCTCGGTGCTCGCCGGCGTCCCGAACCACCTGCCGGCACTGCTCCATGCCCAGAAAATCACCGAGAAGGCTTCCCGCGTTGGTTTTGACTGGGATCACGTTGATCCGGTATTCGCCAAGGTTCTCGAAGAACTGAAGGAGCTGGAGGAGACCCTGTTCAACGGAGACCAGGACCGGATAGAAGCTGAACTGGGCGATCTGCTGTTCGCCATCGTCAATCTGGGCAGGTTTCTCTCGGTAAATCCGGAAGACGCACTTCGCAAGACCATTGCCCGGTTCACCAAGCGGTTTTCCCATATTGAAGAATCACTGAGAGCCAGTGGAAAAGGATTCCAGGAAACCACACTTGAAGAGATGGATTTACTCTGGCAAGAGGCGAAGGAAAGGGAGTTATCGTAAACATAAGATACCAACAGGGAAAATACCCCATATTTCAACGGCATGTACGCTTATCCACACATTGTGTGGAAAAACTGTTGAAAGAGCTGTTGATAAGCCGACGTTTTCGGAACTTAAAAAGCGTTTCAGCAAATTGCCTATAAAATGGGCACGTTAAATAGGTAGCAATAACAATTGGTTACATGTTTTTTCGTAGTTTCAAAGAGTTACGGCAGTGTGACACATAGGTCACTGGAAAAATTGATAAAATACGACCAAACTGTGAATAACCTGTGCATACAAGCGGTATTCTCTCCATTGCTGCGCGCAATGTCCGGCA
>CAYSWG010000140.1:0-4481 GCA_964434465.1 uncultured Geobacteraceae bacterium | reverse complement strand
CCTGGGTGGTAAACCGGCGGAATGGGCAAAGCCGCATAGTCAGCCGTAGTACTGCATTGTAATTATATCGTTGCCATTACCTGCCCAACTTGTGCCTGAGCAGGGCCAGTACCCGACCCGTTTCCTCGCAGCGCAGCAGGTGGGAGCACAGCAGAAAGACCACTGCACCCAGACTGATTGTTCCGCCGAGCACCAGTCCTTTGAGGACTTTTTCATCGGGGCGAGACCAGTCGATGAGTTGCACACCTCCGGCGACAACCAGCATCATAGGCAGCGTCGCCAAGGCAATTTTGCCGGCAGTGACCATGATCCGACGTCCGCCAAAGGGACCAATTTTTCTCCGGAGAAAAAAAAGCAGCAAGAGCATGTTGCCCAGGGCGGAGATAGAGGTTGCCAGGGCAAGGCCACCATGGAGCAGTGGCCCCATGAGCAGCAGGCTGCAGACCAGATTGAGCAGAAAGGCGCAAAACGCGATTACCACCGGCGTCCGGGTGTCCTTGAGCGCGTAAAAGGCCGGCACCAGCACCCTGACCATGGCAACAAAGGTCAATCCCCAAGAGTAATAAAACAAAGCCGTTGCCGAGTGGACTGCTTTGGCATAATCAAAAGCGCCCCCCATGAAGATCAGGGTAAATATCGGAGTTGCGCACAGGAGCAGACCAGCAAGTGCCGGCAGGGTTATGAACAGGGTCAGACGAATACCGAAGGACAAGGAATCTTTGAGTCCATCCAGATCACCGGTTGCTGCTTGCCTGCTCATGGACGGCAATACGGCCTGGGCAATGGATACGGCAAAAATCCCTTGGGGAAACTCGAAAAGTCGCTGGGCGTAGTAGAGATAGGAAACGCTCCCCTGGGGGAGCAGTGACGCAAGAATGGCACCAACAGCAATATTCAGGTAATAAACCCCAACCCCGAAAACCGCTGGAACCATGAGCAGCGCAATACGCTTTACTGCCGGATGGTGCAGGTCAAAGCGAAAAGCCAGGGGAAACCCTTTGCAGTAAAGTACCGGCAACTGCAGCAGCAACTGCAGGAGACCGCCGAGCAGAACGCCAACAGCCAGGGCGGTGATGGGAACCTCGAACCAGCCGTGAAGCAGCGTGGCACAGAGGATCATGGAAAGATTGAGGAATACGGTGGAAATAGCCGGGGTAAAGAAGTGACGGACCGTGTTGAGAACGCCCATGCAAAGGGCGACCAGGCTGATGAAAAAGATGTAGGGAAACATCAACCGGTTGAGTAACACAGTCAGTTCGAGCTTGTTTGGTTCCTGGTTGAATCCGGGAAACATGACGGCTACGATCTGTGGCGAGAACACGATGCCGGCTACGGTTACCAGCGCCATGACAACCGTCAGCAGGGAAAAACAGACGTTGACCAGATCGCGGACTTCAGGTTCACCCCGCTGGGCATACCATTCGGAAAACGTCGGAACGAATGCCGAGGTGAGTGCCCCTTCGGCAAAAAAGCGACGGAGCATATTGGGAATCTGAAAAGCCGCAAAAAAGGCGTCTGTCGCAAAACCGGCGCCGAATAACCGGGAGACCACCATATCCCGCACCATACCCATGATGCGGGACAGGACAGTGGCACTACCCATAATGCTTGCCGCGCGGACAATGTGTTTTCGTTCTGACATGGTCGCCCCTACTGGTTGTGAGGGGTATGTACCACATGCCGGACGAAAATGGTATGCATTTCAGTCAAGTTCGTCCAATAGTGCCGCAAGAGCCTGGCCGTCACGGACGGGCACTCTGCAGCTGCCCCTGGCACAGAAGCCTATTGTCAAGTCTTCCTGGCCGGCAGATACTTCCCGATCAACACGAAGAACCAGACCGGGAATGAATCATCCAGTAATCATGGTCAGCATTTCCCGGGCCCGCTCGCTCTGGACCGCACCGGAAAACGTGGCGATGACCTCTTCGCCGGTGAGATAGTCAAGGGCCATGATAAAATTCAGGCTGGTCAAGGGACTGGCGGCGACGCTGCCCATGAAAGCGCGTAGGATGCCCTCCCCTTCCCGGGTCAGCCGCTGGTCTTGGGAAATTTTACCGAGCCTGATCAAGGCAAAGGCGGCCATGGAATTGCCGGAAGGAATTACGCCGTCATGGCCGCTTTTCTTTCTCACGAGCACGTCGCACGTATCACCGGCAGTATCGAAAAGACCATACTCTTCCCCGTCCTGGAACAACCTGATCATTTCTTCAGCGTACTGCCTGGCCATGGCCAGATGCTCCCGGCTGAGAGTCGCGTCATATAATGCGATCAGTCCCAAGACAAGAGCGGCATAATCTTCAAGAAAAGCCGGAACGGAAGCTTTGCCCAGATACCAGCTGCGCTGCAGACGCCCCGAGGTATCAACCAATGATTCCTTGACGAACCTGACCGCGTTTTCAGCGGACCGAAGATATCGCTCACTGCCGGTCAGGGCATAACCTTTCGCCAAGGCGGCAATCATCAGGCCGTTCCAGGAAGTGATGATCTTTTCATCACAGAACGGAATAGTTCGCCGGTTGCGGGCATCCAGCAGGCGTTCCCGCCACAGGGATATTTTGCTTTCCAGATCGGCAAGGGGCAGCCCCTCTTCCGCAGCTACTTCCTCCAGGGGCTTCGGCAGGTGAAAAATGGACTTGCCTTCGAAATTACCACCTTGAACTACACCGAACAACTTCCCACAGGAAATCGCATCATCGGCGCCCAGCACGGCCGTCAGCTCACCAGGGGTCCAAAGGTAATAATCGCCCTCACCACTGTCCGCGTCCAGGGCGGAATAGAAGCCGCCCGACGGTGCCGTCATGGACTCGAGCACAAAGCTGAAAACTTCTTCGGCAATCGTGCGGTAACGATGGTCACCGGTTGCTCGAAAAGCGTCCAGGCAGGCATGGGCCAGCATTGCCTGGTCGTAGAGCATTTTCTCGAAATGGGGCACCAGCCACTGCCGGTCCACAGCATAGCGATGGATACCGTATCCGATCTGGTCAAATATCCCTCCATGGCGAATGGTTGTCAGGGTATCCTGAACCATCCAGAGGGCATTCACGGCACGGGAACGTTTCCAGAAGTGAAGAAGAAACGAGCAGTTGATGCATAGGGGGAATTTCGGCTCTGTGCCGAAACCCTTCCAGTCCGCATCATAGGCAGCTATGAGCGCCTGGAAGGCCTTGCCGGCAAGTTCCTGCCACGGCAGGGTCCCGGCTTGTGGTTGCACTGTGTTCTGCAGGCCGGCAAGGATCTGCCGACAATTTTCCTCAATGATATCCCGGTGTCCATGCCAGTAGCCGATTATCTGTGCCAAAACCTCTTCCAGGGAGGGCATGCCCGGACGGGCAACCTTCGGCAGATAGGTAGCAGCAAAGAAGGGACGTTTTTCCGGGGTCATGACAATGGTGAGCGGCCATCCGCCTCCGCCGGTGAGTAACTGGGCAACGGTCATGTACTGGTCATCAAGGTCCGGTCGTTCTTCTCGATCAACCTTGATGGATACGAAATGTTCATTGAGATAGGCGGCCACGGCACCGTCTTCGAAACATTCATGGGCCATGACATGGCACCAGTGGCAGGTGGCATAGCCGATGGACAGAAAGATTGGCTTCTCCTCGCGCTGGGCGCGGGTAAAGGCCTCTTCACACCAGGGATACCAGTCAACAGGATTTTCCGCATGCTGGAGGAGGTAGGGACTCCTGGAAAAGATCAACCGGTTAAGGCCAGGTCCGCCGTCCGCGGGGAGGGATGCTGTGTCCAACGCCGCAAGGCGCCGGATACGATCGTCGGGTGCGGCATGGTACAAAGATTCAGACATGAAGTGCTCCTTCGACGGTAATAGGGAAACAGCAGGCAGTCAGTTCCCTGAGTATACCAGCATATTCCCGGTGGTCACGGTGCCGTACTCCCGTCTATCCCCTTGACCGGCACCGCAAAAAATGATAGTGAATACGCCACTCACATGGGGGGCAGCAACGACCCGTTATTCGCAGAAAAAGAATCAGGTTCTCAACTCTATGGCTACAGTGATCAAATTCCTTCTACCGGCGGTGCTCTTCGCGGCAATAGTTGTCAACGGTCCCGGTCTTACCCATGAACCGGCCGCCTCCCCCACGGACAAGGCAAAGGAAGACCTGTCCCGGGTCGTCTACCCCAGCGCCCAGCATATTGCCTGGATACCTCGCTTCATCAGACCCAACGACACCCTGGAAAGCATTTATGGCGACGACTGGGTCCATGTGGCACGGTTCAACCGCATCGACCGCCGTCACGTCTATCCCGGCATGACTATAAAATCACCGGTATCCATGGAGGACATCAAGGATTACTGTCCCATGCCCAAAGACTATGCCCCGGCCAGCCGGCATCGCCGCTACATACTGGTGAGCATGGAAGAACAATGGATCGGCGCCTATGAATTCGGCAAACTGAAATTTTCCATACCAGCGGCAACGGGCAAAGCCGGCTACGAGACGCCTACCGGTATTTTCCGGATC
>CAYSWG010000139.1:0-6890 GCA_964434465.1 uncultured Geobacteraceae bacterium | reverse complement strand
GTATTCATCCCCCTCACCTACCGCGTCGTCACCGGAGAAACCGATCTGCTGAAGAAGAGCACTCCGGAAAAGCCGCTGCCGGTTGCGGCCAACCTGAGCGGAGCAGGGGTAAGGATCCATATCCCCGAACACTGCCCCATCGACCAACAGCTGGAACTGACCCTCTTCCTGCCGCCGGCCTTCGGTGGCGCACTGACCCTGCAGGGTATGGTGGTGTACAGCACCCGGCTGGGCATCCCGGACGAAGGCTGCCAGCTCTTCGAAACCGCCCTCCGCTTCGTCACGATGGCCGAGCACCACCGCGATACTCTGTTGAAATTCATCCACGCCATGCAGCTGGAGCAGCTGCAGAGACTCCGTGAGCAGTCCCTGCAACCCCCTGTTCCAAAACCGGAACGCCCCGGCTGGGCAAGCCATTCGCTCCGGAAAAAAACCCTGCTGCTAGTGGGCGGAGCCGCACTTGCCGCCTGGCTGATCGTTGCCCTTGCCGAACACTACAGCGGCAACAGCAGGGGCGTCATTGAAAAGACCTTTGAAGAGCAGATCAGGAAATTGATGGGTCAGCCGTGATTGCTCCCTGTCACCTTATGCCCCGTCATCCTCACGCAGCACCTTCTCCAGTTCGCGGCTGATATCTTCCATGCGGTAAGGCTTTGCCAGGGCGGCCGCAAAGCCGTGCTGCCGGAAGTTCGCCATGACGGGATTGGTGGAATAGCCGCTGGCGACAATCAGCCGTACCGCGCCGTCGAGTGCGCGGAGAGCCTGTGCCGTCTCCAGCCCGCCCATGCCGCCACGGATGGTGAGATCGAGGATCACTGCTGCCGGTGTCCGCTCCATACGGACCATGTCCCGGTAGGCGTGCACCAGGTCTTCCCCCCGGCCGTACCCTTCGGCGTCATAGCCCAGCAGCGACAACACCTCGCAGGCCATGCTGCGGATGCATTCTTCATCGTCCATTATCAGGACAAGCCCTTTCCCGCTGGAACCATCTCGACAGACCCCACTGAAAGCAGTTTCGGCGGGGCCGTGTAGCGCGGGGATGAGTATCCGGAAGGTAGCCCCTTTTCCCGGTTCCGAAACCACGGATATCTCGCCGCCATGTTTGTGCACGATGGAGTAGGCCGACGTCAGACCGAGTCCGGAACCGGTCTCCTTGGTGGTAAAGTAAGGATCAAAGATCTTTTCCAGATTCTCCGGGGGGATCCCCTCCCCCTGGTCACTGACCGCCAGCACCACGAAACGCGCCGCTTCCGGCACGCCGTGACCAGTCCGCTCCAGGACGTGGTTCGCTGCCGAGACGCGGACCGTTCCGCCATGGGGCATGGCCTGGACGGCATTGATGAGAAGATTGTTGATGACCTGTTCCAGTTGACCCCCATCGGCCTCCACGGTCCAGAGGTCATCGGCAATAACCACTTCCGCTGCCACATTGGAACCGGTCAGGGCAAAGGCAACGGAATGTTCCACCAGGGGGCGAAGGTCGGTTGGTTTCTTCACCGGATCGCCACCCTTGGCAAAGGTCAGCAACTGGCAGGTAAGACCGGTCGCCCGATTTACGGCCTTCTCACACCGTTCTACCCGCTCGACCCCCTTGTGCCCTTCCGGGAGCAGCATCCTGAGCAGGGAAAGATTGCCCAGGATTCCCGTGAGGATATTATTGAAATCATGGGCGATCCCCCCGGCAAGAATACCCAGGCTCTCCAGCTTGTGGGCATGGAGCAGCTTCCGCTCCAGCTCGAGTTGCTTCGCCTCAGCTGCCACCTGATCGGTTACATCCCGACCGATCTCGATAACCTTGACGACCACGCCCTGTTCATCCCTGACCGGCACCGAACGCAACTCGAAGCTGCGGCCGGCCGGAGTGACCTTCAGCAGTTCCCGCGGCTCTCCGGCACGAAACGTATCCAGTACAAGACATCCGTCGCAGGCGATGCCATGTCCGAACCGTACCGCATAGCAGTGCCGACCGATCAGCTCACTGGGCTCGTGACCCGTAGCCCGGGCCGCCGCCGGATTGGCCCACAAAATCTCCAATTCAGGCGACAGCAGTGTCAAGCCATCGGGAATGCCGTCCAGGAGGGCCTGGAACTCCAGGGAAAGCCGCCGGTAGCGGGACTCGCTTTCCCGCAGGGCATCTTCCATGGCCTTCCGTCCGGTTATGTCAAAAAAGAAGCCGCAGGTAAATTCCTTGCCGTCATGGATTAGAATGCTCGACGAAAGTTCCACGGGAACCAGCAGGCCCGACGCGACGCGATGCACCGTTTCGATGTGAATCAAATTCCCTTCCCGCAGCTGCTGGAGCAACCCAGGAAGGCACGTCATGTCGAAAGTGGGATCCCAATCGGGAATGCGCATGGTCCGCAGTTGCGCCATGCTGACACCGTAATGCTCGCAGGCTGCCCGGTTGGCATAGACCATTCGGCAGCCGTCGTCGGGATCAAGTACATAGAACGGATCCCGGGAGAATTCAATCAGAGTCCTGAAAAAAGACAGTTCACGATCCACCCTGACGCGCTCGGTGATGTCCCGGGCAATCGCGCAAATATATTCTTCACCCTGACAGGCAAGATAATTGGAGTTGATCTCGACTACCACGACCCGGCCGTCCTTGGCCCGGTGGGACCTGACCAGTTTGAGGCTGCCGACCCGGCGCAACTGCTCCAGATGTGCTGTGCTGTCTTCGGTGGCGAATTCGGGATCGATATCCGTGACGGACAGGGCAAGGAGTTCTTCCCGGTCGTAGCCGAGCATGGTGCAGGCTGCGGCATTGCAGTCCAGAAACCGGCCGTCCATGGCAACCCAGTAGACGGCGTCGGAGATGTTCCTGATGGAAAAGTCAGCCAACTGCAACCGCTGATGGACCTCCTGGAGATGCTCCATACTGGTGCGAAGGCGGTCGCCGACCTGCGTAATGCGGCGCAGGTGGCGACTGATGAGGTGGTACAGGAGCAGTGCGGTAATGAGGACAAAAGCCAGGCCCTTGAACACCGAAATACGCCGCAAGAAGTCGGGGTCACGGGTAATGAAGCCAATGGCCGTGTCTGAAAACAGAATCCACAGCCCGCCGAACAGGAGATAGACCGCGACGATGCGGAATGTCGCTTTACGGTTCTTCCAGAATTTTTCCAAAGCCACAACCAGCCCCCGTCCAAATGAATTATTCCGGTTCCGGAGAGCAGCTCTCTGCCTAACCCTGCCGAACATACCACGAACCGTATGGATGGGGCAGGGAAACTGAAGACATGGTCAGCTGGTTCATACCTGTTTCACTTCTTTCAGGTCAGGGACACTTCAATGCTGAACAGGGCACCGTTGCCCCTGTTTTCCGCACGAAGGGTGCCGCCCATGCTTTTTTCAATGATGGTGCGAGACATGTACAAACCGATGCCGGTGCCGCCACGCGCCGCATTGGTCGTAAAGTAGAAATCAAAGATCCTGCCGATGATATCCTCGGGAATCCCGCCGGCATTATCCTCCACCGTCACGACCGACAGGTTCTCCAGGGCAAAGGCCCGAATAATGACGCGGGGCGCCGCCGTAGCCCGCGCCCGGAAAGCATCCCGGGCATTGGACAGGATATTGAGGAGGACCTGGGCATATTCCTTGGGATAACCGAAGGCATTCAACCCGGGGTCAACATCCAGCTCGACCGCGATGGCATGATATCGGAAAGCAGGCGCAGTGAACGACAGCGCCTGATCAACGGCTTCCTTGATATTAAAGATCTTCTTCTCCTTGTCGGGCCGATAGAAATCCCGGATCATCTCCATGGTCTGCATCATGTGGTCAAGGAGAGAAATACCGACGTTTACCGAATCCTGCAGCTGGGCGCCCCGTACCCTGTCCATGGCCACACTGTCGAACAGGTCATGCATGACAAAATACAGTGACGTGATGGGCTGCTTCCACTGGTGGGCGATATGGTCCAACAACTCCCCCAACGCCGCCTGGCGGTTCTGCTGGATAAGCATGACATCTTTTTCCCGATTCCGTGCCACCTCTTCCCGCACCCGCTGCTCCAGGGTCTCGTTCAGCGACTAGAGCAGCACTTTCTGGCGCTCCAGCTCTTCCTCGAACAGCTTCCGCTCGGTCACATCCATGACGATCCCGTCAAAGTGGGTGACCACACCAAAACCATCCCGCTCAACGTTGCCATGTTCATTCACCCAGCGGATCGACCCCTCCCTGGTCAGAATCCGGTATTCCAGGCGATACTGCTCGGAACCCTCACGGCAAAGGTCGGACAACTCACGAACGACACGTTCGCGGTCGTCGGGATGCAGCACGTCGGCATACATGATGGCTCCGGACAGGAATTCGTCAGCAGCATAGCCAAACTGGTTGATGTTTCCGGAAACCAGCTCAACGGGCCATGGAACGTCTCCTTTCCAGCGGAACAGTACCGCCGGGCTGTTTTCCACTACCATGGCAGCCTCGCGCAGGGTGGCCGTGAGGCGCTCCCGTTCTGCCAGGGTATGGGCCAGCTTGATATTGGCATAGCTCAGTCGGGAGAACATGTGGGTAAGCCGGAGGAACAGTGCTTTGGCCAGATCAACAGTTTCTGCAGTATAGCGCGGCACGGCATCAAGGGCGGCACGATACGCTTCCCCGGGGAAGCCCCACGATTGCGCCTGGGTGCGAAACAGCTCGTAATCAATCTGTTCGTCGGCAAAGAAGAACTGCCCCATGAACAGGTTGCCCAGATGCCTCCCCCCGACCATGATCGGCGTGACGATGTGCCACATGTTGTTCCGGCAGCGGTAGGTCCTGAACTGGCCCGGCGGCACACCAGCCGCAAGCTCCGTGTCACTTTCATGGCAGCCCCGGAGCGCCTCGGGATTCGTGCGGTGGAACCGCAGACAGATATCCTGCCAGCCCACATCCACCAGGACGTTCCCCTGCAGATCGATGATACTCATTTTGAAACCGGTGATACGGTAAAGTTCTTCCATGAGATCCTGGACCTGGGGCACATCCATAATATCTGCCAAGTCCAGATGCTCCATATCGTCATCGGGATCGAGGATGCTCTCCAGTTTCTGCCGCACCCGCACTTCACTTTCCCGCAACGCCGCTTCCGCCGCTTTCCGTTCCGAGATATCCCTGAAAAAGGCAAACCCGTGGATCGTTCCCTGGAACTGGAGATTGTTTGCCGTAATCTCCACGGGGTAGGTGGTGCCGTCTTTCCGGCGATGAACCCCTTCAATCGTCAAGGCACCCGATTGCTGCACCTGCTGTTGTTCAGCGGCAAAGGTCTCCCAACTCAGGGCGGGGATGATATCAAAGACGGTCATGGCGCACAATTCATCGGCAGTGTACCCTAACATCCGGCAGGCCGAATAGTTCACCCTTCTGATCCTGCCGTCATCCAGGGAAACCTGCAGAATACCAATGGCTGCTTCATTGATGCAGAAGTGGGACAAGAGCAGTTCCTCTTCCATGCGTGCCCGTTCGGTAATATCCCTGCTCACGCCGACAACACCGAGGACTTCTCCGTCCAGGTTGAAAAATGGTGTCTTGTGGGTTTCCAGCAGAACGCGCCGGCCATCGGGGCAGTCCAGCCATTCCACAAGACGCCGGGACTCTTCGTTGCCCACGACGGCCAGGTCCGAATTCTGGAACGCGGCGGCCAGCGAGTCACCGAAAATATCCCGATCACTGCTCCCCACCAGTTCCAGTTCCGAACGATTGGCAAAGGCCTCAAAGGCCCGGTTGCAGCCCAAATACTTTCCGTGGCAATCTTTGTAGAAGATGAAATCGGGAATGGCGTCAATGAGCGTTCTGAGAAACTGGTTTCTCCTGGCCAGCTCTTCGGCCAACTCTCGCTGGGTCAGTTCATTCTGCCGCAACTCCTGCTCAACCCGTTTGCGCTGAGTGATATCCGTAACAAAGCAGCAGGTGTAACCAACCCCCTCAAAGACCAGCAGATTGGATCGGATCTCTACCGGATACTCTTTACCATCCCTTGCCCGATGAGTGGTTTCGAAGATGGTGGAATCCTGCGTTGACAATCTGCGCCAGTACTCCTCGACCATTTCCCGGGTACACTGGGGATCAATATCCCACATCGCCATTGCAAGCAGCTCTTCCCGGGAATAGCCCAGGGCATGGCAGGCGGCCTCGTTCACATAGAAAAAATGCCCCGTGCCGGTCAACCAGAAGGCCTGGTCCGCGGAACGATCGACGGCAAACTGGGTAAAGCGTAACGTCCGGACTGTTTCAGCCAATTCCGCCGTCCGCTCGGCAACCCGCTGTTCGAGACCATCGTGCGCCGCCTGCAGTGCCGCCTCGATCGTGCGGCGCTCGGCAAGCTCCTGCACCAGGTCATCGGTGCGCAGCCTGACCTGTCGGGACAATGCCCGGTTCCAGACCAGCACCCCAACCACGACCAGCAGAGCCGCCGCCACTACCAGAGCGACGCCCGTCTGGAACGCTGGATTATTCAGCAGTGATCGGGGCTCAATGGGAATCCATTTTTTGTGGATTGCGGCTCGTTCCCGGGCGCTGATTGCCGCCAGACCCTTGTCAAGGATCCGGCTCAACTCAGGCCAGTCCTTCCGCGAACAGAACCCCATGCGGTAGAAGTAGCCGGAATCACCGGCAACCCGCAGATTGGTTATCCCCTCCTGCTCGATGAAGTAGGTTGCCGTGGCCAGATTTTCCACAAAGGCATCACTCAATCCGAGGGAAACTTTCCGCAGGCCGGTTTGTACGTCGGGAACCAGGTCAAGGTGGATATCCGGATAGGCATTGGTAATGAAGTGGTGCGCAGCGTATTCTGACACGACGGCAACCTTCATGCCACGCAGGTTATCCATGACAAGGGGTTTAGCAGCTTTCTTCCTGACAAAAATTGCAGCGGGAAAGGTGAGAAACGGGCGGGTAAAGTT
>CAYSWG010000138.1:0-6925 GCA_964434465.1 uncultured Geobacteraceae bacterium | reverse complement strand
GAGGACAAGAAAAAATGCGCGGAAATTTTTGAAATGTTGACAGGCGAAAAGACCAAGCCTGAAGACTGGAATCCCGCCGCGGCTGACTTGTTGGCGGAAATGGTGGCCAAATTGACGGAATGCAGCGACGCGATGGACTTTGTGCCACGTCCTTCGGGCTTTAAGCCCGGCTGGGGATACATAGTCAAAAATGTCTTTGGAGCATTAAAAAGGCATTTTTTTGCCGGCGACACCAGGAAATATTACGAAATATGCCTTACCGCCGCCGGCCCCTTGAAACGTCAAATCGAGATAGCTCTCGCAACCGGAGATTAGTATGGCTAAATGTAAATCCATGTTGGTGTTAATAGTCTTGCTGGCCACTTCTTGTTCAACTAATCAGGCCTTCGAAGGATATCGGTACAACCCGTTTCAATATCCTTACCCCGAATATTACTTGAAAGCTGAGTCGATTGCGATCAGTCACGAGAAGATAAAGCCCGAAAACAACATGGTCAAATTGGAGTTTTTCGGTTTCAGCTCATATGTACCGGCCGAATTGTTCAATGCTGAACCGAAGGAGATAGGAGAGAATAAAGTCATATTTAAGGCTGGGGACAAAGTTCTTATCATCCACAGGGAAAAAGATAATTTGCTCGGCTGCGCGGATGACCAGGTTAAAAACAGGAACAAGGACTTTTGCTCTGCTTTTACCTCGACAAGAGATTATTACGACAAATTATATAGCTTGACTCCGGAAGAATTGAAAGAAAACGGCATCTTGCAGACAGGCAACAAGTGGATTGTGCACAGGAAGGGCTTTACCTTTGAAAACGTCGATAAAGTGCGCAAATATATCGGGAAAGATTTTGTTGCATTTGAAAGCAGCTATAAAAACGGCGGCAATATGACAAAGGACATGATTCTGTTTTTGGACAAAGCTCAGCCTTACTTTTTTACATTTGCGACAAATGTTCGCGATGATTCGCTTTTCAAAAAGTTGTTACAGGCTTTTCAGTAATAAAGATGCATCACGCTCAGCCTAATAACAATCGAAAGGCGAGGTTATCATGAAAGTATTTCCTGCGTTTTTATTACTATTTTCTTTTGTCGCGAACTTCGTAATTGCCGCCGATAAAGGCGAGTCAGGCCAGAACTTGCCAAATCGTGCGGATAAAGGATGTTTTGTAGTTGCATCCAGAGTCCCATGGAAATCAGCCCTGCAAACACACGGCTTGAAAGTAAAAGCAGGTTACTTTGTCATCGCAATTCCACCCAATATCAAAGAAATCGGTCTCGGCAGTTCCGTAACTGTCTTCAGGTACAACAATATTCCTCATATCGTGATCGGAACAGAATCAAAAGATACCTTCCAGCTAACATCAAAGGACATTTCTCTGTCTCAAGCATTGGAACTAATTTTTACAAAAACCCACAAAGACTTAAAGCCTGTGGATAAATACGGTAGAGAGCTTTGAATGAACTTATGATGATTAAGCATGGACTTTTGGAGCAGTCAAGCAAGGCGTTCATTTCCGAAAAGGGAGCGATAACTATTTATTTTATAGCTGATGCCGGTATGCCGTTCAATAACATTGCTCGGGCTGTTGATACAAAAAAACCAGATTATGCTCTTAGGATAGAGAGCAATATGGAAACAAACAGATTCAAAGAAATTGTATTTTCAATCAAGGTTAAGGAGAAGTAGCCATGTCCAAGCGCATAAAAGTTCATTTGGACATGCAAATTGTAGAAGCCTTCGAATCAAAAAAACGCGTTTTTCTTTTTGATTGTGTAACTGGAGACAGGGATCATCCTACTGATAGAGGGATTTTCAATATCTTTCGCAAAGCACACCCTTACAGAAGCAAGAAATATAATGTTCCAATGAATTACGCCTTATTCTTCACTCAAGATGGTAAAGCATTACATCAATATCATGGTCCGGTTCCGCTTTCAATGGTCCGTGTAATGAGAACGAATGTGAGCGACTGGTTCGGTTCGCATGGCTGCGTGCGGCTCGATGAAAAAGATGCGAAAGCGCTATGGGAGTGGGCTGATTACGGCACAATGGTGGAGGTGCAGTAATGACGAAACGGAAGGTCTATTTTTCGTTAACTGTGCTTGCTGCCCTTTTTGTCATTGGTGGATACGTTGCGTGGAACAATGGTGCGTTCACTTACTGGACAGGCATTCCTGTAATGCCTGGGTCTGAAATATTTGTTACTGGAGAAGCAGATGTGCATAAGCTGGTATTTACAAAAGGAAACTACGAACTTACAGCGATTCAGGCACATGAAAACACTGGTGCTTTTAAAATTATTACTAAATCCTCGTCTCCCAATCTTTCTGAAAGATGTAAAGCAGGTACATGGTTCAAGGGAGTTCTTGCTGGATTCACACGTATAAAGGCAATTCGTTCCATCTCTCTGTCATCTATCAGAGAGTCCGAATATCCAATTGATATGGGGAGCGTCGAGATTCACAATTTTGGCACTATCGAACCGGCTAGCTGGGCATTTCGAGCAAATATAAAAAAACAGATATTGGCGATTGATAATGTTCAAGGATACATCGTTGATATACGACCTGAGGTGTTCGAGCTTCTTAAGGGTGGATGCTCAACTCTTTCGCAAGTGGAACAAAAGTAAATATGCATCATGCTCAAGTCCGAAGAATGGCTATGAATCAACAATTTCAATACAAAAGGGAATCTGTTCTTCAAGGCGTCTCGAACAATATTGAGACCCTATCTATCAACAAAAGGAGGAAACAACACAATGGCAATGCCCGCACACCTTACCCTCATGGGTGAGAAGCAAGGGAAAATCGATGGATCTTGTGAAATGCAGGGCCGGGAGAACACTATCCTGGTTTACGGAATGAGTCACAATGTGAGCATTCCCCGCAGCCCTACTGACGGACTTTCAACCGGAAAGCGCGTCCACGGTCCCGTCACTATTACCAAGGAGTATGACAAGAGCTCTCCCAAACTCTACCAGGCCCTCTGCACTGGCGAGCACCTGAAGGACGTCACCATCAAATGGTATCGGATCACCAAGCAGGGCACTGAAGAGCACTATTTTACCCACAAGCTGGAAGACGCCATCGTCGTCAGCATCAGCCCATCCATGCCTACGACCCTTTTGGCGCAAAACGAGCCGTACCGACACATGGAAGATGTGTCCTTCACCTACAAGAAAATCAAGTGGACGTGGGAACCTAACGGCATAGAGTCCGAAGACTCATGGGAAGTGCCTAGATAAGGAGCAGGTTTTCCTGGCGCATTCCAATAAGTTCCGGGAATGAAGATTCTGTTGCCTCTGGCTGGGTGGTAATACCGTGGAAATCAAAGATTTCGTTTTGCTTCTAATAACAGGTTTTCTTTGTTCCTTAGCAGCATGGATGTACTGGCACTATACCGGAGAGTTTGGAGATCGCATCTTCATCGTGGGTGTAGGGATCGCTCTGTTTCTTGAGAACCGGAAACTGAAACGTAAATTAATAGAACATGAGAATTATCGGGAGATACTCTAACGCTGCGCGTTAACTCACAGGGTAGCTACTAATCAACCATTCTAAATTGAACTAGCGTTACAAGCGTCGCTAGAAGGCAGCGCAAAGCTGTCCCAAACCGAAAAAGGAGGAACAACACCATGGCAATGCCCGCTCACCTCACCCTCACGGGTGAAAAACAAGGCAAGATCGACGGTTCCTGCGAAATGCAGGGACGGGAGAACACCATCCTGGTTTACGGGATGAATCATGATGTCAGCATTCCCCGCAGCCCGCATGACGGACTCGCAACCGGCAAGCGCGTCCACGGCCCCCTCACGATAACGAAGGAATACGACAAAAGCTCGCCGAAGCTCTACCAGGCCCTCTGCACCGGCGAACACCTGAAGGACGTCACAATAAAATGGTACCGGATCACCAAACAGGGCACGGAAGAACACTATTTCACCCACAAGCTGGAAGACGCCATAGTCGTCAGCATCAGCCCATCCATGCCGACGACCCTTTTGGCGCAAAACGAGCCGTACCGCCACATGGAAGATATCTCTTTTACCTACAAGAAAATCAAGTGGACGTGGGAGCCTAACGGTATTGAAGCCGAAGATTCATGGACCGTGCCGAAGTAACTACAACTATATGGATATGCGCCCCCCCCGGAAGCGGGAAGGGTGCATATCCACCCTTACTAAGCAAAGGAGAAACGGGTGAGTGGCTACAAGACATTGCACAGAGTACAATTGCAGCCTTGTTGTGTTAAGACAATCAATAAAATACGGCAAAGAGAAAAATTATCCAAGGCTTTACGATATGGAGCACCGGCTAGCATTTTCGTGCAAATGTTCATCGGCCCGCCAAAATCTGACATTGCGACACTGTACTCCGTATCCACTACGGACTGGCGACTTTTGGCGGAAGTGATCAGTAGTATTGATATCATTACAAAACGAGCAATCATAAATGATGTCGCTCCAGAAACAATGGAACATCCATCAGGCCAATTAGGGGACTTTTGGAACGGCATTTACGAAGAATTCGGTGGGCGTTAGCATACTACGCCCATTTTGGACACTGGAGGCGGGTTATGCTTCTGCTTGCACTTAAAAGCCGAATATCAATAAATTTACCGGTTCTGTTTCTGGCTTCCGTCTGCATATCATCCTCAGTAGCAGCTGCTGAAAGCCGTTTTGCGCAAGAAGATACAACCGGAATACTGAAGATTCTTGAATTAAGTGATAAAGAAAAGGATGCAAGTAATAAATGGGATAATTTTCTTAAAGAGCGCACTCATTTCAGCAACAATGAATACCAAATGGCTCTTCGGAAATTAGAATTTGAGTTTGAGCAATCATATGCAAAGTTGGACCAGTGTATTAGATATGCCGATGAAGAACGCGATAAATATTCCTCTTCGTGGTTAAAGGATTTACAGAAACGATTCGGAAAGGAATATGTCAAAAAAAATATAGCTTCTATAAGATTTATATTGCTTGCTCTGCCGTCAAATAGTTTTCAGCCTTGCAAAGATGATCTAAAAGAAGCTTTCTATTGTGAATACCGTTATCTGGAAGCCGCGAAAGATTATGTTCACGAATTTCTAGAATTTTCTGAAACTTTAGACAAAGAAGGAAGAATAGAACTTGGGAGCAGGATTATGGCTGGCGAAGCCTATATTAAGAGTTTCAAGTATCCTTTACATTCAACTTTGTCGAATGAGGGATCAAGAGATGCCCTGTATTCAATTGCTCTGAAAACAAGAAAGAAATTGGATCCGCGGTTGATTGATTTCTTTACTCACCACCAATTTTTTCGGAGGCCTTTTGCTCTCAAGCAAGCGATAGATGACTTGAACTCCCTAAAATGAATGAGGAATTCAACCGCCTCTATCCGTCCTGATAAAAGAAAGGAGGAGAAGTTAGCAACTTCAAATCATTGCATGGAGTGCGATTGCAACCGTGCTGTATTAAGACAATTGACATAATAAATCAGAGAATAAAGAAAGCCAACGCTCTTCAAATCGGTGCGCCGGCTTGTATTTTCATCCAAATGTTCCTGGGTCCGCCAAAAAGTGAAATCGCAACAGTATACTCCGTGTCTACAACAGACTGGGGATTGCTGGCGGAAATGGTCAAGGGTATTGCTGCCGCAACAAATCGATCAATTGCTGGAGATGCAGCACTCGAAGTAGATAACCATCCATCGGGACAATTGGGTGATTTCTGGGCGGGTATTTTCGAAAGGTTTAGCGGCCGTTAGGTATTCCGTTTATTAACTAATCCTTTGTCGAAGATCATGGCGGAGGATGTTTTTATAGTCTTACATTCTAAAAAGAGGCTTCTATGCGACTTTTCAAGATCCGTTCAATATATGTATTTATCTTGTTTGCAGCTTATATCAATATGCCAAGCTTCGCAAACTCAGGCGAATACTATATTCAACAAGATAGAACAAGTGAAGTCATCAAACTTATCGAATTTCCAGACAAGAAGGATGAATTAGTAAAAAAGTGGGATGCATTTCTTAAACAACTCACTCGTAGATTCGGTAACAAGGATTACCAAATGGCAATTCATAATCTTAAGACGGAATATGACCAAGCCTATTCAAGTTTTAATGCTTGTATTGAAAATACAAATAAAGTTTCTGGAGAATACTCATCATTATGGGCCAACGATCTCCAACAGAGATTCGTGAAAGAATATGTTCAGAAAAATTTTGATTCTATAAGACTTGTGATGATTGCCCTGTCAATGGCAAACAATATAGCTTCTTGCGAAGAGCAAGAAAAGGAATCCTTGTATCGCGAATACCTCCATCTGGATGCGGCAAGGAATTACGTAGCAAATTTCACAGAATTTTCTAAGACACTTAACAAAGAAGAGAAAAAGAAACTCGGTCACACAATATCGGTTGCGGAAAGATATCTAAATAATTTTGAATATCCTTTGCAATCAACTTTGTCAAAGGAAAGCTTGAATAATGCTCTATATTCTCTAGCACTGAAAACGCAAAAGGATTTGGACCCGCAACTGATTGATTTCTTTTCAGGTCAACCATTATTTAGAAAGCCATTTGACCTGGTTAAAGCCTTGGATGATTTAAAAGCACTTCAGAAGAAATAATTCATTATCTGAAGAATGTGCAAGATATGACTTCTACACACGGGAGGATGATCAATGTTGAAGAAACTCGCAGTAATCGCCGCAACGATAGTAACAGCTGGAGCGCTCTGTCAATCCGCATACGCCGGGTTCGACCTCGGCGGCCTCATCGATGCCGGTAAGGACCTCACCAAAGCGGCTACACTGACCGACGGCGAGGTCAAGCAGCTGGCCTCCGACGCCAGCAAAGCCTATGACGGCGCAAACACGGTGGCTTCGCCTTCCAGTCCGTATGCCAAGCGGCTGGCCAAGCTGACAAAGGGGATGAAAAT
>CAYSWG010000137.1:4642-6957 GCA_964434465.1 uncultured Geobacteraceae bacterium | reverse complement strand
CCTTCGGCAGCCATGGCCCATTTCAACCTGGGCAACGTCCTTCGTGGCCAGGGACGCCTGGAAGAAGCCATTGCCAGCTATCGGCAAGCGATCACCCTCAGTCCCGAGTGCGCCGCCTGGTACAGCAACCTGGGCAATGCCCTGCGAGACAGCGGCGCCCTGGAGGAATCACTGCACACCTATGAGCAGGCTCTGGCCCTGGAACCGGACAACGTAGATGCACTGATCAATCTTGGTAATGCCCACAAGGAGCGGGGAGCATACGGCGAAGCGGTAGCAGCCTATGATCGGGCTGCGGTGCTGCGGCCTGAATTGGCGGAGATCCACTACAACCTGGGCACGGCTTACCAGGATCTGTGCCGATTACCGCAAGCACTGGCCTGCTACCGGCAGGCGCTGCAGCTGCAACCTGAGCACGTCGTCGCCCACAGCAACCTGCTCATGAACCTGCAGTACGACCCCGCCGCAACGCCGGCGGGAATTCTGGCAGAATCCCTGGAGTGGGCACAAAGACACACGTCCGGCATCCAGATCATGTCCCAAACACCGGTCAGCACCCAGCCGAACCGGCGTCTGCGCATCGGCTATGTATCCGGAGACCTGCGCCGGCACCCCATCGGCTACTTTCTCGACGGGGTCCTGGCGCACCACGACCCGGAGTGCTGCGAGACATTCTGTTACGCCAATCAGAGTTTTGGTGATGATTTGACCGGGCGATTGCGGGAAAACGCCGGCACATGGCGGGAAATTTTCGGAAAAACGGACGAAACAGTGGCAGAACTGATACGCGACGACGCCATCGACCTGCTCATCGACCTGGCAGGCCACACGGCCCGCAACCGGCTGCTGGTCTTTGCCCGAAAACCGGCTCCGGTGCAGGCAACCTGGGCAGGCTATGTGGGCACCACCGGCCTTGCCGCCGTGGATTACCTCATATCCGACCACCAGGAAACACCCGTGGGGACGGAGCACTGGTACCGGGAGGCCATCATCCGCCTGCCGGACTGCTATGTGTGTTACACGCCACCCGATTATGCGCCACCGGTGGCACCCTTGCCGGCCAATACAACCGGCTGCGTCACCTTCGGCTGTTTCAACAATCTGGCAAAGCTGAATGACCGTGTACTCGCCCTCTGGGCAAGACTCCTCGAGCAATTGCCCGACGCCCGGTTGCTGCTGGTCACCAAATCCCTGGACAAAGGGGACGTGTCTGAACGGCTGCTGAACAGCCTGGAAATAGTTGCCGACCGGGTCGAACTGTGCGGCATGCTGCCCCACCGGGAACTGCTCGCCCGCTACGGCGATGTGGACGTTGCCCTGGACCCGTTTCCCTATTCCGGGGGGCTTACCACGCTGGAAGCACTCTGGATGGGAGTACCGGTCATCACCCTCGGCGGAGACCGCTTCGCCTCCCGCCACTCCGTCAGTCACCTGAGCGCCGTCGGACTCCCCCAGCTGATCGCCAGGAACGAAGATGACTACCTGGCAACGGCCCGCGCCCTGGCAGATGACCTGCCGCACCTGGCGGTTCTGCGCCGGAAACTTCGCGACCGGTTGCGCGCCTCGCCCCTCTGTGACTACCCGCGCTTCACCAGGAACCTGGAAGCAGCCTATCGGACCATGTGGCAAAGCTGGTGCGCGGGGAGGCCATAGCCTCCCCACCAACCGCTATTGCACACCCTTCCCCCTGAGAAACGGCCCGTAGGCCTTGTCCAACCCCTGTATGTGTCCGGTCAGCCACTCCTTGAGAAAATTCATTACCTTCTGGCTCAACAGGACATTCCCCGCCTGGAACTCCTTCTGCAGGTCCAGCACCGAAAGGGTGAGCGCATTGTGCTCTTTTTTGTGCTCGGCATAGTCAGGATATCCATGGGATTGCATCAGCCGCTCTTCTGCGGCAAAGTGGTTCCGGGTGTAGCTGATAAGGCTCTGCAGGATGCTGCCGAGGGACTGCTTCCCCTGGCCGGTCTTCATTGCCTCGTGGAGCTGGTTCACCAGACGAACCAGCTGCTGGTGCTCCTCGTCAAACTGTTTGATTCCAACGCTCAGCTTGTCATTCCAGGTCATCAGGGCCATGGTGTTCTCCTTGGGCACGTACTAGAGTTGTTCCACAGGATGCCTATCGGCAACCTTGGCACGTACTTGAGGAGCACCAGTGGGGAAAATGCGGTTTTACGTTAATAATCCGAGCAATTCCAGGAGGGCACGGGCTTACGCCGTGGGGTATCACTCATCGGCACCATGGACCAGACGGGTGCCCTGACAGAGGGCAGACCCCTGCCAGGAGCCGCGCCGCCGCAATTCGTGAACGATCG
>CAYSWG010000137.1:0-4632 GCA_964434465.1 uncultured Geobacteraceae bacterium | reverse complement strand
ATACCACATCCGGTTGTTTTTCAGATCCCAGTTCGGGGCGACACGCAGGTTTCGGGGCGCCGAACCATAGAGACGCTGGATTGTTATGTGCGGCGGCAACTCTTCGAGGAAATCACACACGGCGGCAACGTATTCCCCATGGGTCAGGGGAACGAACTCGCCCCGTGCGTACAGGTCGGCCAATACCGTTCCCCGCACCGCATGGAGCTGGTGGATTTTCAGGGAATCGACCGGTAGTGAGGCAATCAGCCGGGCAGTGGCAAGAAAGGAGTCGTGACTTTCACCGGGGAACCCGTGTATAAGGTGGGTGCATATTTCAAAGCCACGGCCGGCCGCCCGGTGCAATGCCTGGAAATATTCCTGGAGGTCGTGACAGCGATTCAGCCAGCGGAGCGTGGTGTCATTGGTGGACTGGAGACCCAACTCCAGGCAGACATAGTGCGTTCTGGCAAGCTCCTCCAGGAGGGACAGGGCATCGTCTTCCAGGCAGTCCGGTCGAGTCCCCACGGAAATACCCACCACATCCGGATAGGCCAAGGCCCGGCAGTAAATTTCCCGCAAGCGGTGCACCGTCCCGTAGGTGTTGGAGTATTTCTGGAAATAGACAATGAATCGTTCACTGCCGAGCCGCTGGCGATGGTAGGCCATGCCGGCGCGTATCTGCTCCTCAAGGGGAACGGCGCCAGCAATTGCCTCAGGCGCAAAGGAGCGGTTGTCGCAGTAGATACAGCCACCGGTACCTCGCCGGCCATCACGGTTCGGACAGGTGAACCCCCCATCCACGTTGACCTTGCTGACCCGCCGGCCGAATCGTCGGCGCAGGTAGGCTCCGTAGGAATTGATACGTAGTTCCGGGTGAATCATCGATGCATCCATGGAAACTTTCGGGAGGAACCGCACGGAAACGCCGAAGCGGCTGCCTGCTTCGGCCCAGGTTATTATGGTTACGCCATCAGGACGAGCATCTCATGCGCGGCCCGTTCCGGGTCGGCCGCAGCAAGAATTGCCGAGATGAGTGCCACACCGCGGGCGCCACAGGCCCGCACTTCGTCAATCCGCTCCCGGGAAATGCCACCCAAGGCAAATACCGGTATTTTTGCCAGTGTACAGACCTCCGCCAGACGCGCCGTGCCGAGGGGCGCACCGTAGGATGCCTTTGACGGCGTATCGTATATGGGACTTAACGTGATGAAGTCGGCGCCGCCCTGCTCAGCAGCCTCGGCAGCTTCCCGGCTGTGACAGGAAACTCCGAGCAGCAGCCTCCCGGCAACCGTCCGTGCCCGCTGGACGGGCATGCTCTGCTCACCCAGATGCACACCATCGGCACCGACAGCCTGGGCAATATCAATGCGGTCATTGACGAAAAGTTTCGCGCCATACCGACCGGTAAGCGCCCGCAGGGAACATGCCAGCTCGTAAAGTTCCCGGGGGGACAGGTCCTTTTCCCGCACCTGCACGGCCCGAACACCCCCCCGGAGCGCACCCTCGACTGCGGCATGCAGGTCGCCGCCCGGCGCCTGACGACGATCACTGATCAAGTAAAGGGAAAAGTCAACCGACCCTGCTCGCACGGTGCTCATGCCGCGCTCAGCCGATAACCCCTTCAAGGGGACTTGATGCCGTTGCATAGAGCTTGCGGGGAATCCTCCCCGCCAGGTAAGCCAACCGGCCGGCACGCACCGCCAGGTTCATCGCCTCGGCCATGGCAAGGGGATCCCTGGCCCCGGCAATACCCGTATTCATCAACACCCCGTCACAGCCCAGTTCCATGGCAACGGCGGCATCAGACGCCGTACCGACGCCCGCATCGACAATGACCGGCACCTTCACCGTCTCCATGATGATTCTGATGGTGTAAGGGTTACAGATACCCAGACCGCTGCCGATGGGTGCACCCAGGGGCATTACTGCCGCACAGCCCAGATCCTCCAGCTTGCGGCAGAGAATCGGGTCGTCACTGGTATAGGGCAGTACGGTAAACCCCTCGCCAACCAGTATTTTTGCCGCCTTCAGCAGTTGCTCGTTGTCCGGAAAGAGCGTTTTCTCGTCCCCCAGCACCTCCAGCTTCACGAAGTCGGAAAGCCCCGCCTCCCGGGCCAGGCGGCAGGTGCGTACAGCATCTTCGGCGGTATAGCAGCCGGCCGTATTGGGCAGAAGCGTATAGTTCCTCAGGTCCAGATAATCGAGCAGCGACTCTTTGCTGCGATCGGTAATGTTCACCCGGCGCACTGCCACGGTGACGATCTCGGCGCCGGACCGCTCGATCGCCTGGGCCATCTGTTGAAAATCCGCATACTTGCCGGTTCCAACCATGAGTCGCGAATTGAATTCCCTGCCGGCAATCACCAACGTATCCTGTTTTTCTGTCATAAACTGCTGCTCCTTTCACTGCCGCGTCGGCTCATCCGCCACCGACAAACTGTACGATTTCAACCCGGTCACCATCATTGAGCGGTGCAGTCTCGTAGTTCTGCTTCGGCACAATCTCCAGGTTCACCTCAACGGCAACCCTGCGGGGATCAATATCCAGCTGCCGCAGCAGACCTAGCACCGTCCGGGAGGCACCATCCATGCGTTCACCATTTACCAGCAGTTCCATCACCCTTCACCTCTCGAGCAGATTTTCAGACGCGCACACCGCACAGCAAAAAAGCCGCGCAAGCGGCCAGATCATGGGGGCTACCCCGATGGCTCGCTTCCCTCCGCCGGCATTATCCGGATCAGGTTCAAGGGGTTGCCCGTTGCCAATGCAACAGGCTCTCAGCCGGAACTCCCCCAGCGCACTCCCTGCCTATTCAGTTCACCTCGTCATCACGACCGGTGCAGCATACCTGTTCGATAATCCTAGGACAGAGCACTCATGCCTGTCAACCGATTTCTCCTGATTTTCTCTTTGAATTACAAGGGCTTTTCTGAACCTGCTGCGGCAGCATCCCTCCACGACTGCAACCATGCAGGGCCACGCCGTTCTTTCATAATACTACCGCTCATGAACCGGAAATAACGCCGATTTGCCGAAAAGTTGCTCAAGATTTTCTGTTCAGCGCCGAGTACACTCCTACCAGATGTTTTAGTTGATAAACAACAGGAGGCCTCACAATGAATTGGTTTTATAATCTCGGGCTCGGCAAGAAGTTGAGCGGAACCGTGTTCATCGTCATGTCATTCATGGTTTTCATCGGTATTTTTGCCATTATCCGCATGGGCATGCTCGACGACTCGCTGACAACATTGAATTCCAGGCTGCTGCCCAAGACCGAAGCCCTCGGACATATTACCGCAGGAATCAAGGAACTGCGGGGCTTGTCCCTGGAACACGCCATCGCCAGTACAGCACCGGAACGGAGTCGCATCGAACGACAGTTGGCCACAACGACTGCGGCCATAACCGCAGCCGGCAAGACCTACGAACAGCTGACAACCGACCCGAAAGAGAAGAGCGTATTCGCCGAGTTTACCACCACATGGTCGTCATACCAACCCGTGCAGGAACAGATTCTCGCGCTGTCCCGCCAGGGCAAGGGCGGTGAGGCGGCAGCGCTGCTCAATGGCAGTGCAAAAACCATTTTTGATAAAGCTGCCAGTGAAATTGCCGCCAGCAGCAAACTGGTCGCCGAACAGGCCGCAGCCGCGGAACATGCCGGCGGAGAACTGTATAACACGTCCCGCAACCTCATTATTGGCCTGATGCTCGCCTGTTTCGCCGTCGGCATCTGGCTGATCAACTTTATTGTCAGCAAGGTAACCATCCGCTCTCTGTACTGGGCGCTGAAAACCCTGGAAAAGATTGCCGACGGTGACCTGACGCAAAACATAAACGTGAAAAGTACCGAGGAGATTGGCCAGCTGTTTCTGGCCATGAAGCGCATCATAGATAAACTCAGGGAATTTTCGGGACACGTCAATGAGCTGACCGACTCCCTGACAGCCAGCTCCCGAAAAATGCTCAGCACCACGGAAGCCATGAACCAAAGTGCCCATGTGCAGACCGGTCAGACCGAACAGGTGGCCAGTGCCGTTGTGGAAATGTCCCAGACCTTCACCGAAGTGGCTTCAAATGCCGAACAGGCTTCCATGGCCTCCAAGGAGACCACCGACGCGGCCCTCAACGGCTTCTCCACCGTCGAGCAGGTCATGGCGGAAATGCGCAAGATCGTCACCTCCGTGGAAGACTCGTCAACAACCATCGAGAAATTGGGTGAATCCAGCAGGCAGATTGGTGACATCATCGCCACCATCGAAGAAGTCGCCGACCAGACTAATCTTCTGGCGCTGAATGCCGCCATCGAAGCTGCCCGCGCCGGAGAGCACGGTCGCGGTTTTGCCGTGGTTGCCGACGAAGTGCGGGCACTTGCCGAACGCACCGGCAAGGCGACCAAGGAAATATCCTCCTTGATCAAGGCGATACAGCAGGATACCACCCAAGCGGTGAGCAGCATGATGACCAGCAAGAAAGAAGTTGACAACGGCCTTGCCAAAGCTGAAGAGGCACGTCTGGCCTTGGAACACATCGTTGAGGTATCCAACAAGAGCATGGAAATGATCCACCAGATTGCCACAGCAACAGAGGAACAGTCTGCCGTCACCGAACAGGTATCCAGCAACATTGAGCTGATTGCCGACGGTACCCGT
>CAYSWG010000136.1:5247-6992 GCA_964434465.1 uncultured Geobacteraceae bacterium | reverse complement strand
TGGGCCTGGGGCGGGTCAAGGCGTAGTCACGGGTCGAAAGTCGGGTCGAAGGTCACGGGTCGAAGGGGTCCGGACCCTGTATTTTTTTCGCCCCTCGACCCCTCCTTTCGCGACTCGTGACTCGCGACCTTCTGACCCGTGACCTTTTGTTCCCGACCCGCGACTCGGGTGGTGATCCGACAGGCAGACCTCGATACGGTGGTGGCGGGCTACGTGCTGGGCGCTTCGCCGGACTCCGAGGTGACGTGGGTGCCCGGCGAGGCGAGTGCTGAGGACCTGGCCGACCCCTCGGTGCTGTGCCTGGAGTGCGGCGGCGCCGGGGATACGGTCCGGGGCAACTTCGACCACCACGGCACCGCGGCGGCTCTCGCCCCGGCGTGCGCCCAGGCGCTGGCGACGCGGTCCGGAGCAGATCCAAAACTCGCTGCCCTGGTGGCCGCGACCTTCGACCCGCGACCTTCGACCCGCGACCTGTCCGGGGCGGATCCAAAACTCGCTGCCCTGGTGGCGTACGCCGCTGCGGTGGACGAGGGGAGGGCCCTTCCCCGGGTGCGCCGCTGGCCGGACCTGTCGCACCTCCACTCGGGCGTGCGGTTGTGCCACGCCGACCAGGCCGAGGCGTTTCGCCAGGGGCTCCGCTTGGTGGCGGCGGTGCACCGCGGGGGGCTCCCTCCCTGGGGGCCGCTCCCGTGGCGCCCGGAGTGGGCCGAGTACCGGGCCGCCAAGGCGGTTAACCGAGCCGCCCTGGCGGGCCTGGGGGAGCGGGCCCGCGTCTTCCGCACCCGGCTGGGCCGGTTGGCGGGGTGGCTCGAGGCGCCGGTGCCCGGGGTGCACGGGGTGCTTCGGTCGCTGGGCTGCGAAATCGGGGTGGCGGCCGCGCCGCCCGACCCCGCCACGGGCCGCCGCCGGATGACGATCGCTTCGCCCAGCCTGCGGGTCGATGGGTGGCTGCCGGTCCTGGCGGCCCGGGAGCCCGGGTGGGGCGGCCCGGCCCACGGAACGATCGTCGGCAGCCCCTGGGGCGGTAGTCGGCTCGCGCTCGAGTCGGTGGTCGAGATGGTGGCCGGCGACACCGACCTGCCGTCGAGTGGCCCGAGCGGAGCAGAAATCGTCGCGCGAACTGCACGACGGCCCGGGTCGAAGCCGTCTTGGGGGCATGACCCGAGCTGACCGAGACCGTTGACCGAGGAGAGTCCATCGTGCGCACCCCTGTTCTCGTCGCCGCCTTCGTCTCTGCCCTCGCCCTGCCGCCGGGCGCCGGAGCCCTGGGGGGGCGCGGCGGAGGAGCCGACAACCTGTGCTCGGTGGCGTCCGCCGACGAGGCGATGAAGGCGTGCGCGCCCGGCGACTTGATGCTGTTTCGTCCGCCAACCTGGGGCAACGCCCAGCTGCCGGTGGCGATCGCAGCGCTGTTTTGCGACTTCGATCGGTCGGTGGTGTGGACCGAGGGCGCGGTCGCCTGCGTGTTCCGCCGTCGAGTGGCCCGGGAGCCCTGACCCGGGTGTTGCCGCGAACCGCACGAAGGCGGGGGTAGGGGCGGACGGGAGCGGCGCCTCGCGCGCGCCGGAGCCCCCCCTGCCACCTCGACCGATCTTCGGACACGGGGCCGATTCCCCGCCAGACAGAGGAGGTACGTTCATGAAGCGCTCCATCGGCAACCAGGCTTTTCGGTGTGTGGTCATCGCCCTGCTCGCGGGGACCGCGGCGTGCGGCGGCGGGGGCTCGGGCGGGGACGGGGGCGGGGG
>CAYSWG010000136.1:0-5237 GCA_964434465.1 uncultured Geobacteraceae bacterium | reverse complement strand
CTGGGTATCCAGTACCACCAGGCCCGTAGCTTCGGGGGCGGCGCCGACCGCGACCCTCCGGTCGCGCCCGGCGCTCCCCGGCTCCTGTTCTTCAACGTTAGCCCGACCACGGTTCCCGCCTCGTCGCAGTTCACGGTGTCCTGGACCCTGGACCCCCAGACCGTGCCGACCGGGTTCTACACCGCCGAGTTCCACGTGAACCGGGAGCCCAAGCTGATCGAGGGGCTGCCGGCCATGACCCTGGTCTTTAGCCGCAGCGGCGGCTTGTCCGGGGGCCTGGGGCTGGACGTGGACCTCTTGGTGGAGCGCACCCGGATCGGCGGCCACGACTTCCTGGCGCTGGGGGCGAGCAGCTTCGCGCTGAGCACCCGCTACGCCCGGCCCTACCCCAAGCTGTACGGGATGGTGAAGGTCTGCGCGGCGGGCACCGACGGGAAGAACCGCTGCACCACCACGGTGGGCGAGGCCGCCGTGGAGCTCGTCTTCCCGAACCCGTGAGCTGCTCGGACTGGGGGGGCGGCCCGGTCCCCCGGCCGCGACAACGGCCGGGGGCCCCTTCTCCAACGGACTGCGGTTTCCGCGCTGGGGCGCCGCACAGACGCCCTGGCCCCCGTGCGAGGTCTGCCCGGTGACCGACGAAGCCAACCCTCGCCCCGACCCGTCTGCCTCCCCGGCGTCTCACGACCGCTCCCCCCGGGCGGCGGAGCCGATCTGGGTCGACCGGACGTGGGTTCCCGACGACCAGTTCCGAGCGGAGTGGGCTCGGTTTCGAAGCGCGGGCGGCAGGATCGAGAACTCGACCAAGCGCTGGTACATCCCGGCGGGGGCGGACCTGGCCCGGTTCACGCCGTGGCTCTCGCCCTCCCCCGTGGCCGTGGACGCGACCGCCGAAGGTCTGACCGCGTACTGGCGGGAGACCCTGCTCTTCTCGAGCCTCGATGACCTGGACGGCGGCGACCCCGTCCAGAGGGGCATCGAGTTCGGCCACCTCGACCAGGGGCGCCTCGTGGGCCTCGGCGCCAAGTTCCTGGAAGCGGTCAGGACGCTGGGGGAGCGGGGCCGGCGGGGGGACGACGATGGGGCGCTTGGGGCAGGCCCGATCCTGCTGCTCTTCGGCTACCGCCGATCCCCCCGTCCGGGTCAGTGGACGTCGCACATCCTGTGCGCGGTCCCGGCGCGCCTGGCCCCCGACGGGGCGCTGGCCGGCGTCGCTGGACAACACCCCGTGTTCAGCAGGCGCTACTTCGAGGACCGGGCCCACGGCCGCGCCGCGTGGCGCCCGACCCTGGGCCCCGAGGGCGACCTGGAGGCGGCCCTGGCGAACCTGCCGCCCCCCGACGGGGAGGACTGGGCGACCTGTTGGGCCCACGCGAACCGGGTGTTCGCCGCCGCGGCCCGCAGCCGCCGCCCCGGGGTCGATCACCTGCGGGGGTTTAAGGGCGACTGCGGCCGACCATTGCTGGTTAGCGCCGTGCCGTTTGGCCTAAACGATGCCCGAAACCGCGATCTGGCGGCCCTGTACCGGACCCTGGCCCAGGCTCCGGAGGGTGCGGCTCCCCTGTACGGAACCCTGCAGCGGCCACCGGAGGCCCGTGCCCCCCTGGGTCTTGGGAGCCTGGCGCGCGTTGCCGAGCGGCAGTTCGGCCACATGGATGCCGCCCATGGGCTCGACCCCTCCCAACGCGAAGTGGTCCTGCACCTGCTGGCGACTCCGGACGGCCGGCTCCTCGCCGCCGACGGCCCCCCGGGCACGGGCAAGACTTCGGTCCTCAAGGCCATCACCGCTTCCCTGGTGGTCGAGAAGACCCTCGCCTCTCCCCACCCCGAGCCGCCCCTGATTCTCGCCTCGTCGGCCACGAACCAGGCGACCACCAACGTGATCCGAGCCTTCGGCGCGGTAGCCGATCCCATCGGGGCCGAGACGGTGTACTCCCGCTGGATCGAGGGCGCCCCCTCCTACGGCTGGTTCTTCCCCTCGGCCAGCTCGGCCCACAAGGAGGACTACCGGGAGTTCCAGCACCTGAAGCGCGACCGGTACGACAACCGCTGGACCTACGACGCCGGTGCGGCCGAGCTGGAGTCGGCCCGGCGGGACCCCCAGGCGCTGGCGGCTCGGCGCGACGGGTTTCTGCGCCGCTACCGAAAGAACTTCCCGGGGCGGCCCGCCGCCTCCCTGGCCGACGCCGTCGCCCAGCTCCACCGGGAGTTGGGGCAAGTGGCCGGGGTCGGGAGGGACGGTCTCCCCGGGGTGGCAGCCTTTGCCCGACAAGCCGCACGCGCCTTGGAGTTGCTGGCCGAGGCGGGCGTGGAGCGTCGGCTGACCGCGGAGCGGTGGCTCGAGCGCCGCCGCCAGGGGGCTAGCCGCGCCGCGGCCCGGATCGCAGGACTCAAAGCCCGCGCCAAGGCGGTGGAGGAGGAGCTGTTACTGCTGGAGGACGCGAGGCACCGGGCCGAGCCGCCGGGGCCCGGGCTCTGGGCCCGCCTGTGCGGCTAGCTGGCGGGAGGGCGCCGGGCGAAGGCTCGCGCCGACCTGGCGCGACTGCTCGGGCCGCGGGGCTGGCTGTCCCCCGGCGTCGCGGCTCTCCCGAACGATCTGCTCGCCTACGCCGACGAGACGTTGGCGGAGCTGAACGATCGGCTCTGGACCCTGGAGCGCCGCCGATCGCGGTGGGAGGCCGGGCTCGCGCGCGCCCGCAGCGCGCTGGGGCGGCGCTTCGAGGCGGAGCGCCGGCTGGCCGCCGGCTTGGGGGACCTGTGGAAGGTGGCGGAGGGGGTTGCCGGGTTGGCCATGCGGTACCTGGGGGGAGAGGGTCAGGGGTGGGTCGAGGCGCTTCGGGCCGGGCTCCACGGCGAGGCCCGCGGCGGGTCGGGCGCCGCCGTCGGCCGACTTCTAGGCGAGTGGCTGCGACGGGGCACGCCCACTCCCGAGGCAAGCCGGGAAGCGTTCGAGGTTTTCGAAGCCCTGACGGATCGCACCCTGCGTCGGCACTGCTTCGCGCTGGCGATGCGCTACTGGGAGGGCCGATGGCTGCCGGAGGCCGACCGGTCCGAACCGGACCCCCGCCTCCCCGGTGTCGTGGCGGAACTGCGCCGGCACGCCATGGTGGCACCGGTGATCGTAGGCACGGCCTTCACCCTGCCGCGCGCGCTGGCGTGCCTGCGGGCCGACGGCGGGTTCGGTCACTGCCTGTCGGCGGCCGACCTGCTCATCGTCGACGAAGCCGGCCAGGTGCCGCCCCAGGCCGCGGCCGCCCTGTTCGGGCTCGCTCGCCGGGCGGTGGTGGTGGGCGATGTGGAGCAGTTGAAACCGATCTGGGGCATCTCGTCGGCCGACGACGAGGCCATCCTTTACCGCCACGGCCTGGGGCGGCGGGCCATGGAACTCGACCAGTGGGGCTCTCGGGCGGCCTCGGGCAGCGTGATGCGCCTGGCCCGACGGGCCAGCGCTTTTGGCCACCCCGACGGACGCGGCATCCCGCTGGTGCGGCACTACCGCTGCCGACCCTCCATCATCGAGTTTTGCAACGAGCTCGTCTACCACCGCACCGAGCCCCTGATCCCCGTCACCGGGGAGCATCCGTCGCCCCTGTATCCCCCCATGGCCTACGTTCCCTGCGTGCACCCCGCGCGGGCCTCGGGGGGCAGCCTCGAGAACCCCGGGGAGGCCCTGGAAATCGTGGCCTGGCTGCGGGCCGAGCGGGAACGCATCGAGGCGTTCTACAACCGCCGCGATGACCGCCCCATCGCCCCGGGCCACGCCGGCTATCGTGACCTGGGGGACCTGGTGTCCATCGTCACCCCCTACGCCGCTCAGAAGGTGCAACTGCGCCGCCTCGTCCGCCAGCACTTCCCGGAGGGCCCGGGCGACTCGCCCCCCGGGGAGGACCGTGGCGACGGGACCGTGGAGGGGGAAGACGGCGGCGGCGACCCCCGCCGTCCCCTGTGCGAACGGATGGTCATCGGGACGGTGCACGCCTTGCAGGGAGCCGAGAAGGAGATCGTCCTGTTCTCGGCGGTGAGCTCGCCCACCGACGGTCGGGCGCCCTTCGTCGACGCCGGCACCGACATGCTCAACGTGGCGGTGTCCCGAGCCCGGGATACCTTCGCCTTCTTCGGACACCATCAGGTCTTCTTCTCGGTCGAGGCCCGGGACTCGGCCCCCACGTCGCCCAGCGCGGTGCTGGCCCGCTACCTCGGGCGCCGAGGGCGGCGGCTGTACCCGCAACGGCTGATGGTCGTGGAGAGCGGGGCCAAGGCGGCCGCGATCCAGGATTGGGTGGGTCCCGCGACCCAGGTGTCGGCCAGTTTGGGGCACCTGCGCCAGCTCCGGGGCGTGGAGTTCCCGGAGGGCCTCCCCGAGTGGGAGCTGTCGGCCAGCCGCCGCCCGTGGCTGGAAGGGCTGGTGCGCGACCTGGAGGACGTGAAGGAGTTGGTGATCGCCACCGACGACGACCGCGAGGGCGACGCCATCGGGATGCACCTGGTGGACGAACTCCGCCAGCGGGGCGCCCTGGACGGGGTCACCGTGAGCCGGGCCGTGTACGGCGAGGTGACCCGGGAGGCCGTGGAAGCCGGGCTCGCGGCGCGCACGCCCGGGTGGGCCGGGTCGCTTCGCGGGCGTGCGGCCGTGACCCGAGCCGTGATCGACTTCGCCATCGGGGCGTCGGTGAGCGAGTACCTGCAGATGGTCGGCCCGGCCCACGGCCTGCAAGGCCGCCTCGACACCGGCCGGGTGCAGGCCGCGAACCTGCAGTTGCTGGCCGACGCCGCCGATCGGCCCCCGGCCCCACCCCCGTGGTGCCTGCGGGCGCGGCTCCGGGTCGGCGGCGCGGAGCTCTCGGCGTGGCTGGCGAAGGACCGGGGACCGCACGGCTTCGAGTCCGAGGCGGACGCCCTGGCCGCGGCCCAGGCCCTGGAGAGGGCCAGTGCGAGCCCGGCGTCGGCGGCCACCCGCTTCTTGTCCCTGGGGGCGTCCCCCCCGACCTCGACCGCCCGGATCCTGGCGCTGGCCCACGAGGAGCTGGGGCTTTCCCCGGATCGGACCATGGACATCCTCCAGGACCTCTACCAGGGCCGAAGGGCCCCGGACGCCGTGGAGCGCGAAGATGGGTGAGATCAGCTACCCGAGGGTGGACGGCGGGCCTTCTGACCTGCGCCCGTGGACGAAGGCGGGGTGCTTGTTCTTGCCAGTCCGGGGCGCGGTGCTGCTGCTGCCGGGGTGGCAGCTGCGGCGGGTG
>CAYSWG010000135.1:4609-6996 GCA_964434465.1 uncultured Geobacteraceae bacterium | reverse complement strand
TCGCTGTCGCAGTTCATCCAGTTCCTTGAGTCGCTCCTCAACGCTCTTCTGGGAACGCCAGAACGGTTGCACCGTCGTCCCGGTTTCAGCCTGCTTTTCACCCATCTCCGCCCGCGCCTGCATGGCAGCTATGTCCAGGATGATCCAGTCTGTCCGCAAGCCTTCACCAGTCTTATGATATTCCTGATCCAGTTGGCTGATCAGCGCCCACTCATGGGCCTTTGCCGTATAGCGGGAACCGGGAGCCAGGGGATTCATGCGGCGGTCGGCAAGGGGCCAGTACTTGTCCTGAATGGCATAGAAGATGATGTTCAACTTTCCCTCACGGTAAAACACCCGGGCGGAAGTAAACATTTCTTCCTTGGCCAGACCGTAGGCTGCCTTGTAGTTACCGACCACGGCAAAAGCAACATCCTCTTCGGGACTGGCAACCGCCAGGGCGTTGCTGAGATGCTTGGCGAGGAGATCCAGTTCGGGTTTGTTAAATACCGGATACGTTCTGGTCTGCTTGGGGACGGTAAACTCCAGAGAACTCAGCGCCATACGGATCTGATCCTCATCCAGGGACACGGGATGCTCATTAACCGGAGGTTTTGCAGACTTGGTACTGTCCTGCTTGATGACCCGAACGTATTGATCGCGGGAACGGAACGGTTCCCGTGCGTCTTTTTCGTCAAGAAATGAAGTGACGGATTTAACGGTTGAGCAGCCTGGCATAACAAGAATCGCAAGCACGGCGACCGTCAGAAACCTGAGCGAATTGCCCAGTGGAAATAAAGAACATCCTTTGTTCATCACACACCCCTTGCCGGAACGACCCGGAAGAATTTTGAATCACCTGATGGGAGCAATGTATAGCACCACGCCACGACTGAAGTCAAAACAAAAAACCTGTCAGTTACGCAAATAAGCACACTCACACAAAGCATGTATCTTAAAAAAAGAGGGGCCACACAGCGGAGGCCCCTCACAGGAATACTCATTCAGCTACCAGGAATTACCAGGTAAAGACGGTGCCAAGTGATACGATGTTCATATCAACCTTTGAGCCATCGCGCAACTGGTCACGGGCGAAAGTGTACTCACCGACCAGGGTCAGATACTTGTTGACCGAGTAGTACACGCCAGCGGTAGCTGCCTGCTTGGACTTAACCATTGAAGTTTCACCTTCAAGATAGCCGTTGTCCTCATCGTAATCAGATGCGTCAAGATAATTGATACCGTACTGAGCACCAAGCTTTGCCTTGCCAATGGTATAGGTTGCGTGGACAAGACCGCCGTAGGATACGCGCTCTTTTTGAATATTATCAAGGGCGTAACCATCATCCTGGATCAGTGTCATGCCGAGACCCTGGCCACCAAAACCGGAAAGCAGCAGACCGACGGGACCGATGGTCGCCTGAACGCCGCCAGCACCGCCGATAGAGGATACTTTGTGGTTGGTCCCATTGAACTTGGCCTGCTGATACAGAGCAGCAACCCACGAGTTGAGCTTTACGCTACCCATTGTCGCAACATGGGAAAGCTCAGCTTCAAAACGGGGCTGATTAATGGTGGCTGCGCCATCAATCTGGCTCGGGTCTGCGATGGCAACCGCAAGCTTGAAGCCGTTCATGTCAGGCGTCGTATAGCGGAACTGCGGTCCAAAGGACGTATACAGGTAGCCGTGACCGATGAAGCCAAGGTCTACACCACCACCGGTCATGTTGAGGGGTACACCGTTACCGATCAGGGTCATGTCGGTGAGGATGTTCTTGCCCTGGTAGAGATTGAGGGCGCGGCCAATGAGGAACTGACCGAATTTACCGTCTGCAGTGAAGAATACTTCTCGAATGTCAAGCGAAGTACCGCTGTCGATCGGTGAGCCAGGTCCAAGACCGGTTCTCGTGCCATTATTCTGGATCTGCGGATACAGACCAAGCCGTGCACCGTAGTCAACACCGTTGATGGTCGGCGACTTTACGTTGAAACCAAATATACTCGGCAAGAGGCCGGTACGAATACGGAATGATTGACGCTCACTGGCCAGAGCCTGTTCGCTCTTCGTGGAATACACCATGAACACATTGATCATACCATCGTAGCTCATCTGCCAGCCGTTTTCGCCACCGACGACAAAGCCCGCCTTGGCCGGAGTCGCTGCCACCAGAACCAGCGCGGCAAAACCCAGCATCCCGATAAGAACACTACTGAATCCAAATCTCTTCATTCTTTTCCTCCTTCTCATGGTTAATTAATAGAACAGGCAGTCGCTTAAGAGAACGCTACCACCCATGCCAAACTGTCACCGTACAGGGAGACGTGCACAACACCACAATGCAAAAGTGCGACAGTACTTCTTCCATTCTCTCCGTTGCAGGCAACCCAAAGTTCATTCCCCCTCAGAC
>CAYSWG010000135.1:0-4596 GCA_964434465.1 uncultured Geobacteraceae bacterium | reverse complement strand
GCCCGCTGTCAAAAGTTTGTCAAGCAGAGCACAAGGCGCCTGGGCAACCGAGATATAAAGCAAGCACTTTCCGGCATTTCTTCGTGAGCCGGCCTTCCTCACACCTCCTTCCCGTCAAGAAGTGAAACAAAACGTTGCTTGATGCATGCAAGCGGCATGCCACACAAAAATACTGGTTTTTCAATACCATCTGTACAGAAATGATGGCACCAAGTGTTCGATTTAGGAACGATTTACCTTTTACAGCACCTTAATCCGGAAGGCAACACTGTATACATAAAACAAGATTCACCATCAGTCAACTGCCTTACTGGAAATTTTCGCTAATAATTGCATAAAAGTAACAAAATCACCAACAACTTACTCTTACGCATACGACAGCACTTCGCTGCTTCCATCACGCAAATGAGAGACCAGCTAAACAGTTTCATACCCATGGCGGAAGGTATCCGGCGATTGTTTCTTGTTCTGGCCCCTTGGGTTCCCCCCGTGCGGGAATTACAAAACAGGGATACTGAACTGTTTTCCCGGAAAGGCGGTGGCGAAGGGCCAGCTGTCAGACAGCTACGCTTCACCCAGACATGAGCCCTGACGGCGGATTGCAACGGTACCCTGTGGAGAGCGGCACTCGCAGTCAACCACCCTTCACTGCAAAATTGCTAAACAATCTCTATCAAGAAACAATCCCGCCTCCCCCGCACAGACCTCCACGGACAGTGGCAGAGGAGATTCTGATCGGGGCTTTCGAGGGGACTTGGACTCGGGTTTACCGCGGGAGGCGATTGACCGGGAGCAAGCCTGATGCCACTGAAGTCTCCCAGCGGCAACGATCACCGACTATCACGAGCGACAGGGAAGTTCCGATACGGCACACTCTCGGGAGTTGGATGAACTCTGGAGTACCCTACACCCTTGAAAAGGCGTGTAACAAAAAAGGCCAGCCTGTCGGCTGACCTTTTTCTTGATTTGGCGTCCCCTGGGGGATTTGAACCCCCGTCGCCGCCGTGAAAGGGCGGTGTCCTGGGCCGGGCTAGACGAAGGGGACATGGTGAGCCGCGTTGGGGTCGAACCAACGACCACCTGATTAAAAGTCAGGTGCTCTACCGACTGAGCTAGCGGCTCGTAACTGGTGAGTTCGAATTTATAGTCGATTCACGGTTTCAGGTCAAGTTTTTTTTCACCTGAAAGTAATTTTCTTACTGTTACAGAAATGGGTTCCGCATCAGTATGGTCGCATCCCGGCGAGCGCCAACGGAGACCAGTATAATTGGACAACCAACCAGCTCCTCAAGCCGCCGGACATAGCTTTGGGCAGCTTCAGGTAAATCGGCAAAAATCCGCACCTGGGTTATGTCACACTTCCAGCCGGGCACCTCTTCATACACGGGACGACACTGGGTAAAAACGTCGGTCGATGCAGGCACATTGCTGAGAACTGCACCGCGATACTCATATCCGGTACATATTTTGATGGTCTCAAAATCGCTCAACACATCCAGCTTGGTCAGGGCAATCCCCGTGAGGCCGTTAACTTGCACGGCATAACGTGCAACAGGGACGTCAAACCAGCCGCAGCGCCGGGGACGTCCGGTCGTAGAACCGAACTCGCCGCCTGCGGTTCGCAATTTTTCACCAACGGCATCCTCCAGCTCCGTGGGGAAGGGGCCGCTGCCAACCCTGGTTACGTATGCCTTGGAGATGCCGATGATCTCATGAATGTCACGGGGACTGGCGCCAGTGCCCGTACAGGCTCCGCCGGCACAGGTTGATGATGAGGTAACAAAGGGATAGGTACCGTAATCGATGTCCAGCATGGTACCCTGGGCGCCCTCAAAGAGGATCTTCTTACCCGATGCCATGTCATTACGTAGCACCAGGGCAGTATCTGCCACATGGTTCCGCAATGTGTCCGCATAGCGGCAATAGGTATCGAATATCTCTTCAAAGACCAGGGGCCGTTCACCGAGATAGTGCTCAAGGATAAAATTTTTCTCGGTGAGATATTCACCAAGTTTGCGGGCAAACACCTCCCGGTCAAGAAGATCCATGAGGCGGATACCCCGACGACCAATCTTGTCTTCATAGCAGGGACCAATGCCGCGGCCGGTTGTGCCGATCTTGCCATTCCCGCTTTTATTCTCCCGGGCAATGTCGATCGCCTTATGGTAGGGCATGATGATGTGGAGCGACTCGCTGAGCAGCAAGCATGAGTCGTCCTGGAGACGCCCGGTTGCCTTCAGAGCGGATATCTCCCCAATGAACACTTCCGGATCAAGGACAACACCATTGCCGATGATACAGCGCTTGCCTTCATGGAGAATGCCCGAGGGTATCAGGTGCAGGACAACTTTTTCATTGCCCACAACCAGGGTATGCCCGGCGTTGTTGCCCCCTTGAAACCGTATCACGTCATCGGCGAATTCGGTCAGAATATCGACGATCTTCCCCTTGCCTTCATCACCCCACTGGGCGCCAACCACAACAACATTTGCCATGCGCTACTCTCCTTGCAAGGGCCCGAAGGCCTCGGGGATGTCCGTGCGGTAAAGATCGTCTTTCCGGACCTGCATCCCTTTTCCATCAGCGACCCTCACCACCTGTACAGCGTCATCGTCGCATCCTTCGCCGCCGATGATGAGCATGTGTACAATGTTCATTTTTTCCGCGTAGGCCAAGGAGTCGGCAATGTCCCGACGGATAATGTCCCGGGCGGCGGAAAATCCGCTATCTCTCAACTGTTTTGCCACTTCCAGGGCCTCACGACGATCCGGCCGGCTATTGACAATGAGAAAATCGACCGTTTTACTGGCCTCCACATCAGGACGGCGCTCAACGACGCCCAACAGGGCCATGATATTGAACGCGAAACCGGTGGCCGGCGCCGCAAAGCCATAGCACCCGGTAAGATTGTCGTAGCGGCCACCACTGCATACCGGTTCGCCAACTCCGGCGATGAAGCCTTCCATGGTGACCCCGGTATAGTAATCAAGACCACGGATTTCACCTAGATCTATGGTCAGATACGTGCTGACCCCGTAAATATCCAGAATGTCGATGACCTGAGAAATATTGTCCAGCGCCCTGCGCGAACGGTCATTGGCCACCAGGCGAGAGGCCTCGGCAATGACCTCCCTGCCCCCGAACAGGCGCGGCAAGGCCAGCAGCTCCTCCCTGGTCGAATCGGGAACGGATTCTTCGGCAAGGATGTCCCGCAACGCCGAAACATCCTTTTTGCCCATGGCACAACGAATTTTCTCCCGGGAACCGGCTGAAATACCTGCAGCATCGAGAATTCCGCGAAAGAACTCCACCTGCCCGAGCGCGATGCGAAAATTGTCGAAACCGAGATTTTTCAAGGATTCGACGGCGATGACGACCATTTCGGCATCGGCTTCCGGGGAGTCGAGCCCGATCAGTTCCACCCCTGCCTGGAAAAGCTCCCGACTGCGTCCTGACTGCAGTTCGGCATGGCGCAGCACCCTGCCGCTGTAGTACAACCGGTGGGGCAGAGGATAGCCGCTCATGCGTGTCGCAACTATGCGGGCAACCTGGGGGGTAATGTCGGGAGGAATTACCAGGAGCTTTCCGGACTGGCGGTCATCAAAGCGAAAAACCTTCTCCTTGAGGTTGTCGCCCATGGCCAAGACCATTACGTCCTGGAACTCGAGAAGGGGAGTGATTACTCTGCGGAAACCCCATCGCTCAAAAACATTGAGGATCCGTTCCTGAATAAAACCGATTTTCGCAGCCTTTTCCGGTAAAAAATCAGCAACCCCCTTTGGCAAGGGGGCGTCGATGCTCTGTTCTTTCATCTATTGTTCCGCACTTTCCCGATGGCGCCGCCTGGCGCAAGCAGGATCAGCGCCCTGTTCATCTGCTCCACGGAGCCATACCACTACACAAAAAGACGGGAGACTCTAGCAGTATCAACATCACCTGTCAATGATTAATGCCACCTTGATTCCTGCCATCCCGGGAGAGCTCAGACCACTCAGGACTGCAGCAAGTCCAGGTATTTTTCCGCATCGAGGGCGGCCATGCAGCCGGAACCTGCAGAAGTGATCGCCTGCCGGTAATACTGATCCTGAACATCTCCGGCGGCGAACACGCCCGGGACGCTGGTGGCCGTAACGTTACCCTCCTGCCCGCAGCGCGTTGTGATATAGCCGTTCTCCATCTCCAGTTGGTCGGCAAACAACCCGGTGTTGGGCGTATGGCCGATGGCGATGAAGACACCATGCACCGGCACATCCTTCATTGAACCATCCTTGTTGAGCAAGCGCACACCAGTGACACCCGTCTCATCGCCCAGGACTTCGTTGAGCACACTGTTCCACTCAATGGTCACATTACCGTTGCGACTTTTCTCAACCAGCTTGTCGGCAAGCAGTTTCTCGGCACGCAACTGGTCCCGGCGGTGGACGACGGTCACATGGGCAGCGATGTTAGCCAGATACAATGCCTCCTCGGCCGCCGCGCTACCGCCGCCAATGACCGCCACGTTCTTGCCCCGATAGAAGAAACCGTCACAGGTAGCGCAGGCCGAAACCCCCCTGCCCTTGAAGGCCTCTTCCGAGGGTAGACCCAGATACCTGG
>CAYSWG010000134.1:0-7043 GCA_964434465.1 uncultured Geobacteraceae bacterium | reverse complement strand
GCCTTTTTTTGTACACGAGGAACAGCCGATTACGGGATGTAACCATTGTACGTTTCGTGACAGCGGATTGAGGGTGGCTGCTAAACATCTATCGGCGTCAGTATTCACCACATCGTCAGCCGCACTATCCCACCGTCAATCATTCATTGATCAGAATTCTCTCAAGGTATCCCCTGAAATACCGAAAAGTACATATGGTTCCGTCCGGAAACTCCGGATGGAACCTGAAAAGAAGTATTCGGTTTTACCGGCAGTCTCGCTGCTCTTGACAAACCTACCACCTGGCAGGAGCATCACTTTACCGTGAAAGGATATGTTCAATGCTGGAAACCATGACAGTCCTGGCAGTTGACGATGTTGAACTCAATCTGGAACTCATAAAACTGGTACTGAAGGATCTGGGTGACTGTGAGCTTCTAAAAGCCCGCAATGGCCGGGAAGCACTCTCTCTCCTGGAAATGAACCCGGACATTGACATAGTCCTGCTCGATCTGGAAATGCCGGTCATGAACGGCTTCGAGTTGTTGGGCATCCTGAAAGAACATAACAGGTTTCGGGATATCCCCGTGATTGTCATAACTGCTGACAACTCGGAAGTTATCAAAACCCTGGCCATGGGCGCCAATGATTTCATGTCCAAGCCCTATAATCCTGAGGAGTTGAAACTGCGTGTATTGAATCACGTTCGCAGCAAGAAACTGGGAGAACTGGCCCATGATATGAACAGCATTCTCGAATTGGAAGTCATCAAGAAGACCTCTGCCCTTCGCAAGGCGCTGGACCTCTCCCAAAAAGCGGAATTCGAGATCTCCTTGCGGTTGGGTCGTGCGGCAGAGTTCCGGGACATTGAAACAGGCATGCACATCAGGCGCCTCAGTGAACTGTCCCATGCATTGGCATGCCTGGCCGGTATTCCCGAGGAGGCGTGCGATATTCTGCGCCATGCGGCACCACTCCATGACGTGGGCAAGATCGGTATCCCCGACACTATCCTTCTCAAACCGGGACGACTCGAACCGGAAGAAATGGCGATAATGAAAACCCACACCATTATCGGTGGCAAGATTCTCTCGGATGCCGACGAATTTCCCGTCATCAAGGCGGGTCAGATCGTCGCCATGCAACATCATGAAAAATGGGATGGCAGCGGCTATCCGTCCGGTTTGTCTGGATCGTAAATTCATGTATACGGCAGGATTGTGATGATTGCCGACGTATTCGACGCACTGACGTCGGATCGGCCCTATAAAAAAGCCTTCTCCCTGGAAACAACCCTGGAGATCATGCGAAAAGACAAAGGGGTGTTTTTTGACCCCCATCTCCTTGATCTGTTCCTTGACAACCTGCCCACCTTCCTGAGGATCAAGGAGGAATTCAAAGACATTTCGACAACCAACGAATCTGACGGGAACAATGAAGCACCGACACCCCTGTTCTCCATTCTTGGACATGCCTGACGGACGGTGCAAACATCGTTTACTGAATATTCACTGAGGGCATTACGAACATGCATGGCCAAATCACGGGAGGTAAACGGTTTCTGCAGTAAACAGATCTTTTCGTGCAGCACACCATGGTGAGTTATGATTTCAGCAGGATAACCCGAGGTAAGAAATTCTTCACCGGTCTTGCGGTATTTATGGAGTCGGATACCTCCACGGCGGAAAAGTTCCTACACCTGAACCGAAAGAACACGATTACGCCCATCCCGTTTTGCCTGATAGAGGCACTCATCTGCTTTGGCAAGCAGTGTGGCGGTCATGGTTGGATCTTCCTTATGGTTCGACGGAGTAAAGCCGGCAACCCCAAAGCTGGCAGTAACGGTCAATTCCATGCCACCTACGATGAAGTCATGGGAAGCCATTCGAAACCGCATCCGTTCGGCAGCGATCCTGGCGCCCGCCATTGACGTTTCGGGAAGGACCACGGCAAACTCTTCGCCGCCATAACGGGCAATCCAGTCAATTTCCTGGCGAATTGAAGTTCCCATGAGCCAAGCGCACTCGGTGAGAACCTGATCACCGGAGGCATGGCCGAACGTATCATTGACAAGCTTGAAATTGTCAATGTCGAACATGATCACGGCGAGTGAACGGCCGAAACGGAAGGCACGCTTTACTTCATGGGGTAACCGTTCATCCAGATACCCCCGATTGAAAACCTTGGTGAGGGGATCCCTGACGGAAATCGCCTTGACCTCTTCACAGCTTTTCCTCAAAGATGCTTCAAGATCGAGAATCCGCGATGCCGATTGTAGCCGAAGAGAGAGCATGGTGGGATCTATGGGTTTGTGCAGGCATTCATCGGCACCCGCATCGAGTCCGGCAAGCAAAGCATCCCGTGATGCATCCTCCGTGAGAATCATGTAGTAGGTATACGTATCTGAACGTCGCTTGCGGATAATACGGCACAATTCAAGAGCGTCGAGACCGGCCATCGTTCCGTCGGCAAGTATGATCGGAAACCGCTCCGTTACGAGCAGTTCCAGAGCATGGCGTGCCGTATCCGCCACCGTTACCGGATGACCAAGATCGTGCAGCACTGCTGCCAGGTGGCCCCGCACCTGGTCATTGACACCAACAACAAGTACGGGATAAAGGTGTTTCCCTGTCGCCACATACCCTCCAATCGGTCGCTTCCCGATTATTTCATTCTCTTGTCAAACACATAGCAGTTGCCGCCCGATTGCTTTGCCAGAGTTTTCAGTTCGGCGGCAACTTCGGCAACTTTTCCGCAATGACATATCGGGGGAGAATCCGTGGCGATGACGACAATGGCGATGGAAAGGAGCGGGAACTGCTCTACCTCTCCCTTCCGATTCTTGGCTATGAAAAAACCGTTGTTTTTCTCGTGATCATCAAACAGTTCGGCAGCTATCGTCGAGAAATTATCGATAATCATCGTACAGACCTGCTCGGCACGTTCCTGCGGCACGATGAAAACGAAATCATCGCCACCGATATGGCCGGAGAAACCGCCGCCAGTCTCTTTAACGGCATTGGACATGATACGACTGAGCATGCGCAGCACTTCATCGCCATGGGCAAAACCATACACATCATTAAACGGTTTAAAATTATTGATATCCAGATAACAGACGGCCATGGGAGTGCCAATGGCTTCGGTGATAGCGTTCTGCACCGAAGTATTCCCCGGCAGCCTGGTCAGGGGGTTGTTATCGAACACCCGATGTATCCTGTTGAGAGCAAGGCAAATCCGCGCCAACACCTCGTCGTAGTCCAGGGGATACACCAGAAAGTCGTCGAGGAGGACATCATCAAAAAAGCGGGGAAAAACGGTGGATCGGTCAACCAGACCCAGAACCGGGACGACACTGAAATAGCTCTCACTTTTGAGGGACCCGACCAGGTGCACCAGTTCAGGAGTGGGTGTTACGAGATTCACCATGATCATGTCCGGCAGATCGGTGAAGAGGGTGCCAAGCAGGGTAGAGACGCAGGGGTGTATGCTTGCGACAAATCCCTTGGCCTGGAGTTCAGCCACGAGGTTGTCCATATGAGGAACTTTCGCCGACACTACCAGTATCTTACAACGTTGATCCATTGGTCGACTGTATCTCCAGACTGAAGTTCTTGACGTCTACAAGCTTCTCTTCAAACTCGGCAACTATCTCCGCCATGATCGCCTCGGTCAGGCCGAGACAGTCCCAGGCTTGTTGCTGAACTTTTGGCACCGACTCGTCCCCGCTGGAACCGAAACCGCTTGCCTTGACCAGAACGTCCGCCATGTGAACGACAGCGGTTTTAACCTGGTGATTGACTGTGCCGGCCACGTCATGGTGACAGGTTACAGGAACTACCAGTTTATCGGGCAGATACCAGCTTTTGATGAGCCAGCCGCCAACTTCGGCATGGTCGGTGCCGAGCAGATCCCGTTCGACCACCTCCAGGGTTTCATTCCGTTCAAGACTGGTTGCGAGGATACGGTCATACTCCTCTGCCATCTTCAGCCGAATGATTACTTTACCGATATCGTGAAGCAGCGCAGCCGTGGAAATCTCCTCACATTCAGCAAGCTTCAACCGCTTGGAGATAACATTGGCAGCCACACCCGCACCGAGGGAATGTTCCCACAGCCCGACTACACTGCTGGCCATTATCTCGAAAATTGAAGAACTGAGCAGAAGGCTTTTCACCACATCGACACCGAGAAGAATCATGGCGTTCGAGATGGTGGCAACCCGGTAGAACCCATAGGAGGGTGAATTGGCAAGACGCAGAATTCGCGCCGACAGTGATTGGTCCGAGGAAACGAGGCGCGCCATTTCCTGAACTGATGATTTACTATTACTGGCCAGCGAGTTGAGTTTTGTGACCACACCAGGAAGTGCCGGCAACGTGCGGGCGTCCATAATGTAGTTTCTGATTTCATCGCGCGGACATTCCACGTTACTCACCCATGGCTTCGGTCAGATAATGACGATATATCTCCTTGAGCTTGAGCGTCAGTGGATCCGCGGCGTGACGCCGAAATCTCCTGTCGAGATTCTGCAACTGTTCCTCCAGAGTCATTTCTCCCTCAATAACAACCGGATGGCCCTGTACGGTAACCGCTTGAATGTCCAGCGAGCGAAGTCGTTCAATAAGCGACTCGGACAAAACGACACCCTTGCCGCAGATGGGGGGGCCCCCGCTCGCTTCATTACGGTAAATTTCTTTTGCCAGCACCATACCTGGACGGACAAGAGTGAAAGGAATCCTTTGCATGGTGGTCCTCAACAGGGCTGAATGTCACGGCACGCCATCATCAGGAGCGAGCCATCAAATCCAGCAGTCGCCGCCTTCATAGCGAAACTCATCGGACCTGGTTTTCGGCGCCATTTTAAAACGCGCCTCCCGGGCACACCCCCTGAGTTTATCCAGCGCATCATCTTTGATGTCGTTGATGCTGTGACGCACCTCACGGCCTGATCTGGGGCTGAAAAGGAGCGTCAATCCGGCAGCGATGGTTGCACCCGCAACAAAAGCTGCCACCGTTATGGTTTCCGAATACCGCGACTTGGACATGGCTGGGCACCTCACGTGAATATCAGGGTAATGCTCCTCCGCCGGTAACACTACCGAAGAGGTATTTACCCTTTGTTGGACGGCAATTCAATAATGGTACAGCCATTCTTATCACAGAAACGTACCGGTGAAAACATCTTGTTACAAAAAAGACCTCCCCACGCCTGCAAGCCGCAGGGAGGTTGGAAACAACCATGGTGAAATCAGTACGCCTGACCGTCATTAACGACATCATCAACAGTGATTTTTGCCCGGAACAATCGATACACCCAGATCTTGTAGGCGATGACAATGGGGACAAATACCAAGGCCACAACAGTCATGATTCTTAGGGTATATTGACTTGATGATGAATTGAAAATGGTCAGATTGAATGCCTGATCGAGGGAAGAAGGAATCAGATTCGGAAACAATCCAATGATAGCCGTTGCCACAACAAGTACGATAAAACAACTGGAAGCGGCAAAAGCCGAAAGCACCCTGCCCTTGGCGGTATAAACCCTGATGAAGACCAGAGCAGCTACTGCTGAAAGGGGCACTGCCAGCAGTAACGGTGTTTCCAGGAAATTGTCGTACAGTCTGGTGGCCGGGTATACTGCTACGAGAAATGCAGCTGCAACCACCAGCAGAATCGGCCAGCAGGTATTGGCGGTGGTGCACGCCCTGGCACTCAGGTCCCCTGTTGTTTTAGCCGAAAGATACAAGGCCCCGTGCACCAGAAACATGAGAACGAAGAGCACCCCTGTGAGAAGACCAAAAGGGTTGAGCAAAGACAGCAAGCTACCGTGGTAGCCGACACCGTCCATGGCCAGGCCTTGAAAAATGTTCCCAAATGCAACACCAAACAATAACGCGGGGATAAAACTGCTGACAACTATGGCCGTATCCCAGAATGATTTCCAGCCGTGCCCGTCCATTTTGCCGCGGAATTCAAAGGAAACGCCGCGTACGATAAGCGCGAAGAGAAGCAGCAGCAATGCGGTATAGAGATAGCTGAACATAAGGGCGTAGGTCGTTGGAAATGCAGCAAAGGTGGCACCGCCGGCAGTAATGAGCCAGACTTCATTGCCATCCCAGACCGGTCCGAAGGTATTGATTATTACCCGACGTTCTCCGTCGCTCTTGCCCAGAAACCGGTGGAGCATTCCCGCACCCAGCACAAACCCGTCAAGCATGAAATAAACCGCCCAGAGAACACCCCAGAGAACAAACCACGTTATCTGCAATTCCATGTTACGCCTCCTTTGCCATAGGTTTGGTAAAACTGCTCAGGTCGTCATCCGGTCCTTTCCGGGCATATTTTGCCATCAGAAAGATATCGACAAAACCAAGCAGACCATAGAGAAGCGTAAAACCGATTAGCGAACCGGTCACTTGAGCCACGCTGATGGAAGACGACACCGCGTCGGAAGTACGAAGAACCCCGTAGACTATCCAGGGCTGCCGCCCCATCTCCGCCACCAGCCAGCCGAGCTGATTGGCAAGGTACGGAAGCGGAATAGCGTAGACAAGAATGCGCAACAGGAACCGGCTGTTTTCAACCCTCCCCCGACAGGAAACAATCACCGCCAGCAGAGCCAGGACGGTCATTAAAAAGCCCAAGGCGACCATCAATCTGAAGCTGGCAAATACGGGCAGGACCGGGGGACGGTCTTCCTTCGGGAAGTCTTTCAGCCCCTTAACCTCCGCATCAGCCCGATGATATGCCATATAGCTGAGCATATTCGGTATGGTCACGGCTGCAACGGCATTACGTTCGTTGTCCGGATCAGGAATGGTCAGCAGGCTCATTCCCGCACCGGATTTGGTTTCCCAGACAGATTCCATGGCTGCAAACTTCGCCGGCTGCGTCTTCGCAACTTCAACGGCATGAAAATCACCGGTCAGGAGAACAAGGGCGATCGAGGCAAGGCCGAACACCGCCCCCATGCGAAACGATGGCTTAAAGAAATCAAGTCGGTTACCGCGAAGCAGATGCCAGGCAGAAATGCCCATGACAAAGAAAGCGGCAACGGC
>CAYSWG010000133.1:0-7132 GCA_964434465.1 uncultured Geobacteraceae bacterium | reverse complement strand
AGCCCGATGTCGAAGGTGCCCCCGTCCCCGGCCCAGGTGACCACCTGGGTCTCGTCGCCCGGTGAGGTTCACTGGGGACCAAGGGAATGGGGTGGCCACCCGAGAGGCCCCGGCGGCGCGAGTCTGCCAGTGCTTTTCAGGTCAAGCATTTCACGATCGCAGCCGATACGTAGGGCATCCTGGGGGGAGGACCGCCGGGGGAACACAGGGGGCGGGGGGGCTGCACGCCGTGCCGAGACTCCTCGAGGCCTTCCGTCAGACGACGTGATCTTCGCACCAAGGCGCCCGCCCTGCCGAGCGGTGTGGCGCGGCCTGCAGGCTGGCATCCAGCGGAAAGGGAGGGAACGATGTCGTTTCGCGCGCAGATGAAGGAGAAAAAGAAGGAGCTGCTCACGGTCCGGCACCCGCTTCGGGGCGAGGACGCGTCGGTGCGGCTGCCCTACGTGACCGGCGTGGCGCTGCTCATGGCCCGGGCCGACGACGAGCTCGCCGCTGCAGAGCGCGAGGCGCTCGCCGAGCTCGTCTACGCCATGGAGCTGCCCGAGGGGAGCCTGGACCGGGTCCTGGCCACGGTGAACGACGCCGACCCTTCGATCTTCGACCAGATCCTGCCCGCCCTCTCGGCCGCCGACCTGAGGCTGTGCTTCGCCCTCGACCTCCACCGGGCCGCCGGCGCCGACGGCGTGGTCAAGGACGAGGAGCAGGAGATGGTCGCCGACTTCCTCGAGATGCTGCGGCTGAACGAGGCCGAGCGCACCTTCGTCGCCGCCTTTGCCGGGGCCATGGCGGCCCAGGACGCCGGTGCCGCCAACCGCGCCGTGCAGGCCGGCGTCGAGCAGGGCGTGGAGCCGAACATCGGGCACCTCTCGTACTTCTTGCCGTCGTTCACCTACCAGGAGGAGATCCCGGGGTTCACCCTGGGCCCGGGCGAGAGCCGCACCCTCAACCGGCCGGGGCGCGTGACGGGGAAGATCACGGTGGGCACCGGGGCGAAGCTGACCGTCAAGGGGGTGGAGCTCGTCTTCGCCGGCGAGGCCCAGCTTCTGGTGGAGGGCGGGGCCGTCGAGCTCAAGGGCGTGACGCTCAAGGCCGGGCTGGACGCCGCGGGCCCCCTCGTGAAGGTGACGGCCGCCACGCCCGTGTTCGAGGCGTCCGCCTGCACCTTCGACGGAGGCGGGAAGGTGCGGCTGCTGACGACGTCGGCGGGGAAGACGACCCTGTCCGGCTGCTCGTTCCGAAGTGCGTTCGCGGCCGGGCAGGCGCAAGCCGCCCCCGAAAACTGGCAATCCGCCAAGGCGGCGACCTTCGGAGCGGCGATCTACGCCGCGGGCTCGCTGGTGCTCGAGCGGTGCAGCTTCGACGGCTGTGTCGCGCAGACCGCCGCGGGTGCGGTCTGCGCGGCCGGGCCGCTCCAGGCCGCGGACTGCACATTCAAGAATTGCCAGTCCCAGGGGGTGGCCGGCGCGCTCGCCGTGGGTGACGTCCATTCTTTGACCAGCACGACCTTCGAGCGCTGCACGGCTGTGGGCTCGGGCGGCGCGGCGCTCGTTCGGGGCGGAAAGAAAGAGAACTCGAAGATCCACAACTGCACGTTCACCGAGTGCTCGAGTGGCGCCCGGGGCGGTGGGTTCTACATCCACGAGGTGACCTACAACATTCAGGACTGCACGCTCGATCGGTGTTCAGCCCTGGAGGCCGGCGGCGGGGCAGGGGCGGATTATGGTGCGCCTCATGGTCATCTCCAACGTTGCGCATTTCGCGGTTGCTCGGCGCGGCGGGGCGGGGGGGTGTTCGTCCGGGGCCACTTGAACTGGCAACCGGATCGGTATGGTACGACCTACGAGGGGTGCCTCCCCGACGACTACTGGCAGGAGTGGTGACGTAAGGCCCGCGCCCGACCAGCCCCTCTGGCAGTCGTTTGATTGGCGTCCCCGTGGCCGACGGCGAGAGGGCCTGGCCTGCGCAGCGTCGTCGGCGGCCAGCGGGGAGATTCGCGTCGTCCCCCGGCCGCGTCGGCGATGCCGTGGGCCTTCTCTATCAGTGCCCTTCCCCGCGGCCCTCCCCGGCGGGCTCCACCCTCACGAAGCCGTCGCCACGCCCTCCCCCTCCACCACCCCCAGGAACTCCTTGTACCGCGCCACCGCCTGCTGCTTATCCTGGAGCTCGGCGCGCAGGCGTGCCAGGTCGGCCTGGATGTCTTGGAGCAGGCTGTCGGCGAACTCGCGCTGGGTCTTCTCGAGGGTGGTGACGATCTCGTCGGTCTTCTTCCGCACGGCGGACTCGAGGTCCTTGAGCACCTCGCGCACCGCGGCCTTCTGGGCGGTCCGGAGCTCGTCCACGGCGCCCGCGGTCACTCGGCCGCCGGTGAACTTCGCGGTGATCAGGGCCGAGTAGTCGCGGTCGCCGAAGTCGACCTCGGGCAGGGTGATGCCCTCCACTGCGCGGCGGACCTGCCGCATCGGGCCCTCGATCCTGGCGGCGTCGAAGGTCGTATCGTCGAGATCGAAGAGCTTCATGGCCTGCGTCAACAGCGCTTCCTTGAGCTTGGGAAGGGCGGTGATCCCCACGATCGCGCGCTTCAGGCGAAGCTCCACCTCGGTGGCGAACTGCTCCACCTTGTCGATGGCTTCGTGGACCTCGGCGTAGCGGGTGGTAACCACCCGTGTGCGCGTCTCGGTGCGATAGCCGACGGCCCACGACACGTCGAAGCCCCAGAACTCCCGGGGCACCTGTACCTCGTGCGTGACGGTGTGGGACTCCGTCCGCTCGGAGACGTTCGAGAAGCCCTGCGCCAAGCTCTTCAGCTCGGTCTGGAGCAACGAGAAGTCTCTTCGGACGACCGTCGTGGCGGTCTCGAAGACCTCGTCCAGGCCGCCGCGCCCGCTCTCGATCCGCGCCGCCGAGTCCTTCTCCTTGGCCGCGATCCCCTGCACGTCCTCGTTTTCGAGGCGCTGGAGCCGGCCCCGGACCTCCTCGGCCAGGCTCGACAGGGCGGCGCCGAAGCCGGCGCGCGCGCCGCGGACGAGCTCGTCCAGGGCCTCGGCCAGGATCTCGAGCTTCTTCTCCCGGAGCCCCCGCAGGTACCGGTCGATGGTGCCGATGTTGGCCAGCTCGTCCAGGTTCTCTGCCGTGAAGGAGAAGCCGCCGTAGAGGCCGTCGAGCCTGGCCAGGAAGTCCGCCTCCCTGGGGCTCAGGTGCCCGAAGCGCCGGGCCAGGCCGTGGGCGTAGGCCGAGACGAACACCGGCGAGCAGATCCGGTCCGGCTCGCGGGGATCCGGCGTGCACGACTCCCGCAGCCGTCTCAGGACCTCGGCCTTGCCCGGGTCGCGGTTGCCCTTCTCCAGCTGGGAGAGGGTGTCCGTCACGTACTGCTCCAGGGTCACCTCCACGTTGTCCACGAGCTCGGTCATGTCGGCGTGGCGGTGGTGCTCCTGCAAGAGGGCCAGGTCGAGCTTGGTGCCCACGATGAGGGCGGTCTTGATGCCGCTCGCCGGCAGTTGGTTGACCAGGAACCGGGTGTCCTGGGCGTCGAGGAACGACGACTGGACGCTGCTCAGCACGAGCACGGCGTCGCACTCCCCCAGGTGGCTCCTCGTGGCCCGGCCTCGGGAGATGACCGGGTCGTTGATGCCCGGGGTGTCGACGATCTCGAGGTCCTCGAGGTAGGGGTGGGCGTAGTAGAGCTCGGTGCTGCGCACCAGGGGCGTGAACGCGCCGTCGGCGCCGACGTAGGCCTCGAGGCGGCCGCGGAGGTCGGTCAGGGGGCCGCCCCCCTCGACGGCCACGGTCTTCTTCCGCAGCTGCTCCTCGGGCCTAAGGTTGCGGGCCCGCACCATCTCGACCAGCTCGTGGGCCGCCAGGCACTCTTCGGGAAGGCCTGCCTCCACCGCCGCGCGGGTCGGCGGAGCGCTCGACCGCTCGCGGCCGAAGGCGCCCCCCTGGGCCGCCTGGGCCTCGAGGCGCTCCCGGGCCTCCCGGCAGAGGCGGCCGTACTCCGCGTCGGCGCGCAGCACCTCGGCCCACTCGGGCTCCTCGTAGAACTTCACCACGGCCCGGGTCTCGGGCGCGTGCCGGATCACCGTGAGGGCGGCGGTCATGGGCGTGGCGGCCTGGGGCAGCACCTCCTGGCCGTCGAAGAGGAGGGCGTTCAGGAAGGATGACTTGCCGGCCTTGACCTGACCCACGATGCCGACCCGGAGCTTGCGGCCGGCCTCGGCCTTGACGGCCGCGTTCCGCTCGAAGTCGGCCGCAAGGCCCGAGAGCGCGCGGATGGGCTGGGGGAAGAGGTCCTGGTAGGGGGCGAGCCGGGCGGCCGAGGCGCGCATCGCTTCGGCCTCGGCGCGCACCCGGTGAAGGTCGCTGCGCTCGTCGCTCATGGGGTCCTCCCGAGTCGAAGAAGGAAGAAGGGAACGTGGTTGGGCGCTCAGGGCGAAGGCGCCGGGCAGACCACGACCCGGGCCGTCTTCTTGAGCCGGTCGAGCTCGACCACCCGAACCCCGCACTCGGCGCCCGCGGGGAACCACCGGGCCGCGGGGCCGGTGTACTTCTTGTTGATCTCCGCGGGGTCGAGCCACACGCTGTCGCCGAGGCCGCACTCAACGTACACTCCGAGGGCGTTGGCCTGGACGACCCTGCCCGCCAGGCGCTGGTCCACCGCGATCCGGGCGAGCGCTGCGGCGTCGCGCACGCAGGCCGTGCCGCAGACGCCGCCGGCGGTCGCGTCCTCCTCCTTGACGCGCAGCGTCTCCAGCACCTCGTCCACGCACCCCAGCGCCTCGGTGCGGAGGCTCTGGAATCGGCCCAGGGCCTGGACGGCCTGGTTCGCGGCGGCCTTGGTCTCGGCCAGGAGCCTCGTCAGGAGGGCGCGGTCTTCCTCGCCGAAGCCTTCGGAACCCCGCAGGTAGAGCGCGTTCAGCGGGCCCAGGGCCGCCCTGGCCTTCTCGTGCTCCGCCTGGTTGTGGCGCAGGAACTCCTCGAAGCCCTCGTGGAACTCCCGCCGGATGTCGGCCCACTTGCGCTTGCCGTTCACCTCGACCAGGTAGGCGCGCAGGCTGTCGCCGAGCACCTCGGGGTCACCCTTGGCGGTGGAGTGGTAGGCGCCCACGCCGCCGCAGGGGATGCCCGCTCGGGCGAGCTCTTCGCGCACCTTGGCCACGATGGCCTCCACGTCGGCGCGGCCGCCGGTGGGCTGGTCGGCCTTGTTCACCACCACGAACACCTTCTGATGGGGCTGGAGCCCCAGGGAGCGGATGAACTGGAGGTCGGTGCTCGGCAGGGTGCCGTTGGCCGCGTCCACCACCCACACGAGGTGGTCGGCCTGGCCCAGGTGCTCCCGGGCGACCCGCTCGTCGGTATTGTCGCCGGCCACGCACGAGTCGGACCTGCTGTAGCCCGGCGTGTCGAGGAAGGCGATGTTGTCGTAGGGGAAGCCCGGCACCTCGACGGTGAGCACCTTGATGATGTGGCTGAAGCTCACGTTGTAGCGGAGGTTGAAGTCGTGGCCGATGGCCTTCACCGCCTCCCGGTCGAGGGCAACCGGGGCGTTGAACCGGTTGAGCGCCACGATCGCCTCGGCCTCCCCGGCGGCCAGATAGGTGGGGATGGCCGTGGTGGGGGTGGTCTTGGTGGGCAGCAGGTCGTCCTGGAGCAGGCAGTTCAAGAGCTGGGACTTGCCCGCACTGAACCCGCCGCCCACCGCCACCACGTTCTTGTTGGCCAGGGCCGAGAACTGGGCGAGCTCGGTCAGCTTCTCGAGGGCGGCCTGGAGCTTCAGGTACACCTCGGCCTCGTTGGGGAGGTCCTCGTACCGGCAGGCGTCGAGGAGGTCGTCGCGCACGAGCCGGCCCAGGCGCTCGAGCTTCTGGGCGACCTCGGGCTTGTCCTCGGGCTGGGCGATCAGCCCGGCCAGGAGCTCCATGCCCAGGACGGGGTCGTCGAGGTAGCGGTTCGCGACCCGGAGGCGGGCCCGGTCCTCGGGCCGGCTGCGCAGGGACATGGGGACTCCTTTCCCGTCAGGTCACGGGGACGTAGAGGTTGTTGAGGGCGGCGCGGAGGCAGTCGCGCTCGGCGGTCAGGGACGCGAGCTGTTTCTCGAGGTCGTCGAGCTCTCTCTTGCGGGACTCCCACGCGTCCACTTGGGACATGTCCTTCGTCGGAAAGAAGCTTCCCCCAAACATTCTGGACAGAAAGGCGTATTCCTCGTTGAGCCGTGCCTCACTGATTTCCTCCCCGAACAGGAAGTACTTCGGTTCTGGCTTCGGGCCCAAGGCACCTCTCTCCTGCGGTACCCGGGACGCCAGGCGGCCGATTTCGTCGTCGAGGAGCCGAGACCGCGCCTTCGCCCCGTCGGGCAGCAGGTATGCGGCCAGGGCCGCGCGGCGCTCCGGCGGGCAGCCGGGCACGCCGCCCAGGGCCGCGAGCAGGGCGGGCCAGTTGCCGTCGAGCACGGCCGGGAGAAGCCTCCCCCAGGTCTCCCGGTCCTCGGCCCGCCATTGGAAGAGGGATAGGAAGGCGTCGGCCAGGTCCGCCGCCGCTGCGCCCTTGGCCCCCCGGGACCGCACGTCCAGGACGAGGAGGAGCTGGTGGAGCAACGCGGGCAGCGCCGAGACCGCCGTGCGCAGCAGGTCCTTGCCGGGAGTCTTCGCCGAGCGGCGGACGCCCTCGAGCTGCCCCTCGGGCAGGAGGAGCCCGCGCAGAAACCGCTCGACCCGAGCCTCCGCGTCCTCGTTCACCCCCTCGGCGTAGGCTGCGGCGGCCACCGCGCACGCGTAGGGGTAGCGGACCGAGAGGTCCTCGTCGGCCAGGGGGTGGCGCAGGATGTGGAGCTCGGCGCTGACGTCGCGGATCAGGTCGGCAAGGTGGCTCATGGGACGTCTCCGTTGATACTTGCTGAGGGATCTCTTCTGACGTTTCGGAAGTTGGAGGGAACACCGACTCAGTTCACCTCCCGAGCACCCAGATCGTTCATCGGGGCCTCTGGCTGACGGGGTGACTACTCCAACGGCTGGGACAAGAACAGGTTGTCGATTGCAGTCCGGAGCGCCTTCTGCTCGTCTCTCAGCCTTTGCAGGCGCTGCTCCAGCATTGTCCGGTTAGATAATTGCAGGGTGGGCCATTGAAATATTTTGGACAG
>CAYSWG010000132.1:0-7166 GCA_964434465.1 uncultured Geobacteraceae bacterium | reverse complement strand
CCAGTGCGTCCCCCAGCGGCACGTGCCGGCAGATGCGGTGATGGTTATGCCCCGCTCCTGCTCCTGGGGCATCCAGTCCATGACCGCCTGGCCATCATGTACCTCGCCCATCTTGTGGGTTTCCCCCGTATAGTAGAGCATCCGCTCCGAAACCGTGGTCTTGCCGGCATCGATGTGGGAAATAATCCCGATATTGCGGATCTGGTGAAGGGGCGGGCGTTCCATAGAAGCCTCACTGGCTGAAAAGTAACCCGTATTATACCGGCCAAGTCAGGCATAGCAAGGGAAAAGTCCGCTGAAACAGCCGGATTCTTCCCCCCTTTCCCCTTGAAATGCCAAGGCAAGTTGGCTAGTATCCAGCTACGGTTATGCCTCCGGCAATTTCCTGCTGTGGAGGCACGATGCACCAGGCCCCTGTCCTTGCACTGGCCGCGTGCCCCCGTACTACCAAGAGCATCAACAATTTGGAGAGGGAATCATGGCCCCCAATGTCCAGCAGCAACCCACCGGCGGCACCCGGCGCAGAAAACCAGGCAAGGGCGTTCTTGCCAGACTGTTCATCTCAGCAGCGATTCTGTCCTTCGTTATGCTGCTGCTTGGCGGCGGTTATCTCCTGTTCCTGATGACGACCCTGCCGAAGGTGGATCGACTGACCGATTACAAACCACCCATTGTCAGCCAACTGTTCAGCGACAATGGCACCCTCGTGGGAGAGTTCTTCCTGGAACGGCGCACCGTCGTACCCGTGGACAAAATACCGCCAAAGCTGATCCAGGCCTTTGTCTCTGCCGAAGATTCCCACTTTTTCCAGCACAAGGGTCTCGATTACCTGGGCATCTTCCGGGCGGCCCTGAAAAATATCATCAGCTTCAGCAAGAAGGAAGGCGCGTCCACCATCACCCAGCAAGTGGCGCGGTCCATGCTGCTGACCCCGGAAAAGAAATTTTCGCGAAAAATAAAGGAAGCCATCCTGGCCAAGCGCATGGAAGAGAAGCTGAGCAAGGACGAAATCCTGTATATCTACCTGAACCAGATATACCTGGGCGGCGGCTCCTACGGCGTGCAGATCGCCGCGGAAACCTATTTCGGCAAGGATGTGAACCAATTGAACCTGGCGGAAATGGCCATGCTGGCCGGGCTCACCAAGGGTCCGGAACTCTACTCGCCCATCAAGCATCTGGACCGGGCCCGGGAACGGCAGCACTATGTTCTGCAGCGCATGGTTACGGAAGGCTATATTTCCTCTGCAGAGGCGGAACACGCACGCCGAACCCCGGTGGTCATCACCTCCCGCAAGAAAGTCAACCCGATGGAGTCGGCCTACTTTCTCGAACATATCCGCATCCAACTCGAGCAGAAGTACGGAGAAGACCTGCTCTACAAAGGCGGCTTGAAAATCTACACCACCATGGACGCAGACATGCAGCGGGCTGCCTATGAAAACGTCGTCAGCGGCCTGAAGGCAGTGGACAAACGGCAGGGATTCCGCGGGCCGTCACGACGCCTGGCGGAAGACGAGGTGGAAACCTTCTGCCGCAAGGTGGAACAGGGAATAAGTTCAGCCACCCTCAAGCAAGGTGAAACGTACAAAGGTGTTGTCGTTGCCGTTAACGAATCACGACGGGAAGTGACCGTTCGCGTCGGTGACCGGATCGGCACCCTTGACCGGCAGCAGATGGCCTGGGCCGGAAAAACACCCCTGAGCAGCCGTTTCGGCAGTACGGACTCCTCGGGCAGGACCATCTCCCCTGGCGCGGTGCTTGAAGTCGCGGTGGTCACCCCGGACAACGGTAAACAGGGCGCCCGGTTTGCCCTGGACCAGGCACCCCTCGCCCAGGCGGCTCTGGTCGCCATAGACCCTCTCAGCGGCCAGGTCAAAGCCCTGGTCGGCGGCTACGACTTCCGGAGCAGCCAGTTCAACCGGGCATTGCAGGCCAGGCGCAATGCGGGCTCCGCCTTTAAACCGATCATTTATGCGGCAGCCCTTGACCGGGGCATGACCGCCGCAACGATCATCAACGACAGCCAGGTGGAATACCCCAGCGGCAGCGGCAAAACCTGGAAGCCCCGCAACTACGACAATACCTATCGCGGCCCGGTAACCATGCGCACCGCCCTCACCAACTCCATCAATGTGGTCAGCGTAAAAATCCTCGAACACATCGGTGTCGACTATGCCGTCGACTACGCCCGGAAGTTGGGCATCACATCGCCCCTGGCGGCGAACCTCACCATGGCCCTCGGCTCATCGAGCATCACCCCTCTGGAACTGACCAGTACCTACACGGTTTTTGCCAGCGGCGGCTTCAAAACAACTCCGTACTTCATCACCCGGGTGGAAGATGGTTCCGGCATGATCCTCGAAGAGTATCAGCCACCCAGCATCCCAACCTTTGCCGCCATGACCTCTGCCCAGGTTCTTTCCGACGATACCGTGGACGCCGCCGGATCACCCTATACCCAGCAGCAGTCGGCGACACCGGTCATAACCCCGGAAACGGCCTATCTCATCACCAACCTGATGCAGAGTGTCGTCACCAGCGGCACTGGTCAGCGCGCCAAGGCCCTCGGTCGGCCGGTCGCCGGTAAAACCGGGACAACCAACGACATGAAGGACGCCTGGTTCATCGGCTACGTGCCGCAACTGGTAGCCGGCGTCTGGGTCGGCTACGACCAGGAGCGCAGTCTGGGCGCCGGGGGGTCCGGTGGCCAGGCCGCGGCGCCGATCTGGACCGGGTTCATGCAGCGCGCCTTGGCCACTATGCCGGCAAAGCCCTTTACACCGCCGGAAGCAATTTCTTTTGTTGCCATCAATCCGCGTACCGGTCGCCTGGCGCGACCGGTCAGCACCGGCAGCATCACCGAATGCTTTCTCTCCGGCACCGAACCGACGGAATATGACGACCTGCCCGTCCACGAGGAGAAACCGGTGTTGCCTTTCAACCAATTAATAAGATAAATCAGCATGTTACACTACCAGCTTTCCTCTTGGCACCCGCCTGAAGCGGTTTCACGAAGCAAATCGCTGGTAACTCTATAATTTATGATGCTTTTTTTACCGGCAAAAAGTTGTATTCCGGCAAATAAACCCTTGCAAAGTGGGATTTTGCGTATATAGTAATCCGTAATTTATCCCCAACATTGTCAAGGAGGGCCAGTATGACAAAAGCAGAACTCGTGGACGCCGTAGCAAAATCGTCAAGCTTGACCAAAGTTGCCGCTGAAAAGGCTGTGGGTGCATTTATCAATGCAGTGAGCGCCGCACTTAAAAAAGGGGAAAGGGTTACGCTGGTCGGTTTCGGCAGCTTTGAAGTGGCAACACGGAAAGCCCGTACCGGCAGAAACCCCCAGACCGGCAAGGAAATAAAAATTGCCGCTGCCAAAGTGCCCAAGTTCCGTCCCGGCAAGGCCCTGAAAACTGCCGTGACACCTCCGTCCAAGAAAAAGTAGCTCAGCACCACACGATATTGTGCTATACGGCAACTACACACGGTCACACTCCTCCACGGACTGCGGTGACCGTCCGCGAGCCCTCCTAATGATACCGAATAGAAACCGCACTGCCCCGTTGCCCACGGGGCTTTTTTTTGGGCAGCGCCCCCCCGGATGTCTGACGGACCTGAACCGGAGTCCGGCGGTCACCGGTAATTCGCGTTGGCGAAACATGCCCACTGCCTGCAGCAAAGATACTGTGTATGCCTGAAAACGTCTCCCACTCATCTTACCGCGACGGCAGGGGCCCGCGCCGGTACCGCCGAGTCATCGCCGTTGGCATATTGGCGGTCATCCTCCCTTTTCTGCTGATCAAGGTTCTCCTGCATTCCCCTCTGGCAGCACCGGCTCTCAGTTCCATTGCCACGAACCTCATGGGTCTGGATGTGGCAGTTGCCGGCGTCTCCCTGTCCGGCAGCACCCTGACCCTTCACAGTCTGACCATTGCGTCCCCGCCGGGATTTTCCGTCAGATACCCCATAAGCGCGGCAACGGTGGCGGTAACACCCGAGCTGGCGACACTGGTGACCGGCACCAGAAAACTTGCCCGACTGGACGTCACCGGTCTGACACTGCATCTGGAACGTACGGCGTCGGGATCATGGAATCTGCGGGGGCTGGCAGAGCGGTTCCGGTCCGGCAGGAAACCGTCCCGTGGGGAGTTCCAGATCGGTCACCTGGCCGTGGGCGATGGGAAACTGCTGCTCAATGGCCGGAAACTGCTCAGCCTGGACCTTACCGCCCAGGATATTGCCACCCGGGGCACACAATCCGGTCGCCTGGAACTGTCCGGCATGGATTCAGCCGGCAATCCCATCAAAGTCGTCGCTGCGGGCCGCCTCGGGCAGTCCCCATCAGGCCACTGCACCATAACCGCCCCGGCCCTGGCACTGGCTCCCCTGACGCCGTTGCTGGGCGAAACGGCACCGGTTGATCTGCACAACGCAGCTGCCCGACTTTCCCTCACCATCACTGCCGACCAGGCAATGGCTCGCATCACGGGAACCAGCGGTATTGACCGGCTCATCCTGAAGACGGGCTCGGGCCCGCTGCCACTCGTGGCAAACCTGCAATTTGCCGGATGGTTCAACGCCGGTAGCCATCGGGCCGTACTGGAACGCGCCAGGCTGACCATCAACGAGCGCATCAGGCTCGAGGCGACAGCAACCCTGGACACGGGAAAAGACGACGGGAGCTTCTCCCTGAACCTTGCTCCCGGCAGCATCAACCTGGCGGACATTGGCGCCCTCCTGCCCGGAGCCCTGGAACGGCACGTCACCCTGTCCGGTACTCTGTCCTGGCCAGACGCCCACCTGCAGGGAGGGCGCAGGACGGGCATTACTGCGGGAACAGGCACCGTGCGCCTGCGCAACCTGGATATCACTGTCCGCAACATCCCCCTTCTTGCCGGCGGCACCGCCGAGGGAACCCTGTCTGGAGACGGCCAGGGCTGGCAACTTGCGGGGCGGGTTTCCAGCAGGAACACGGGGGGGAAAACGCTGCTGGAGGCACTGGATTTTTCCGTTAACGGCCAACTGGGCAAACATCTGCAGCTGCAACGGCTGACGATCCCCGACCTCAAGGCGCACCTGCTCGGCGCAGCCCTTTCGGGAAGCCTCACCCTGAACCCGACTGCAGCGCAGCCGTTCAGCGCATCGTGCACCCTTGCCGAAACCACCCTTACCGCCCTGAACCGCTTCCTTGCCACAGCATCCCCCCTTCGTCTCACCGGCGGAACCGGCCGGGCGGATCTGCAGCTCCGGGGAAGCTCCCTGAACTCCTTGACCGGAACTGCCGAGATCACTCTCGACGCTTTAGCAGCAACGGTCCGGAACAAACCGGTAACGGTGCGTCAGACATCCCTGCGGGGAGTGCTTCAACGAAAGGGGAGCAGCGTCAGTGCCCAAGGCTCCCTGGAGACAATTGACGGTGAGTATGCCGGCAAATCCTGCTCTGCGGACGGACAGTTTACCGTCACCAAGCGTCGTCTAACCCTGCACGCCGTCCAGGTGCGCAGCGACCAAACCAGCATCGCCCTGGGTACGGCCTCCCTTGACCTGCCCGCAGCGGCCAGCAGGAGCGGAACTGACCAGCCACCGCTGACTCTAGCCTTCCGCGAAGGTACCGTAAGTCACGGCAAACTGGCCGTCGACGGCATCGGCGGGACGGCTTCCGGCCGCTACACCAGGGGAACGGCCGGAAGCTCCCTGCACGGCAAGGGCACTTTCTCCGCAGCCTCCATTGCCTATAACGGGCAGACTGCGGCAGCACTCTCCGGAACCATCAGTGCCACCGGCAACCGGGCGGAAGCGGCCATCACCGGCACATCCCTGGGCGGCATCATCCACGGCACCGTCCACGGGGAACCGTTTGCTCCCGATCCAGCCCTGTCCTGGTCGGCAGTGTTCCGGGAACAGCGCCTTGACCATCTGGCCCGCCTGGCACCCACTGCAGCAGGGCCGCGCCTTTCCGCCGGGACGATCACTGCCCGCACAACAGGGCGCATCAGCATGTCAAAAGGGCTCAACGGCACCCTTGCCCTGAACGGGACAGGGCTGTCAGTGTCCCGTAACGGCAAAACACTCCTGTCCGACCTTGCTGTCCAGGCAGAGGGAAGCGCCGCCGACGGTACGGCCACCCTCACCACGGGAACCATCGCTCACCAGCAGGGAACGAAGCTGCACCTCCGTGGGACCGTGGCCCGGTTTGCCGCCAAGGACCGATCCGGAAGCGTTTCCGTTACCATGCAACCGACACCCATTAACAGTCTTATCGACACCTTTATCGCCCTGCTGCCGCCAAAGCTCCAAGAGGCAGTCGGCAACGGCACCGGCGCTTTGACCGGCACGCTCAGCCTGGCAAAGGGTCTCGTGACTCTCGACGGAGCCGTGGATTTCGCCGATGCCGGCCTGGAGCTCGCCTCCCAGAAACTGACCATCAGCAATCTGACCGGACAACTGCCCTTTTCAGTGCAGTACCCGTGGCCATCGGGCGGACGCGTTACCCCCCTGGCAGCATTCAACCGAAGCAGCTTTTCCCGGTTGCGAACGGTCCTGGGGCAATCAGGCCAACCCGGCCGACAGCTGACTCTCGCCCGATTGCGCTACGGCACCATGGAGCTTGGCCCCATGGATTTCACCGTCAATGCGAAACAGGGCATGATGACCATTGATTCGTTCAGTGCCGGTATCTATGGCGGTTCGCTCATGGGCAGCGGCCAGTTGCTGCTCAAGCCCGACGGCACCTATGGCGCCAACCTGCTGCTGGACAACCTGAGTCTCACCCGATTCTGCGACGCCTTTCCCGCAATTCGCGGCTATATCAGTGGTCGGGTCGACGGCATTATCAGCCTTTTCGGCGGCCGGAACGGTGAAGGGCTGACCGGCTACGTGCATCTCTGGACACGCAGCGGCAACGGTGAGCGGATGCTGGTCAGCAAGGAATTCCTGCAGAAACTGGCCGGCAAGAAGCTGCGCGGCTTCCTGCTCAGTAACGATCGGGCCTACGATACCGGCGAAGTGCTTGCCTACCTGCGCAACGGCTTTCTGACGTTTGAAAAACTGGATATTTCCCATACCACCCTGCTCGGCGTAAAAGATATGCAGGTGTCCGTTGTCCCGGTCCAGAACCGGATTGCCCTAGATCATCTGCTGGAATCAATCAGAGAAGCCGCG
>CAYSWG010000131.1:0-7330 GCA_964434465.1 uncultured Geobacteraceae bacterium | reverse complement strand
ATTCGACCTTTGGGGAGTCCTTTGCTTCAGCCTTTGACGGCTTGCCTGCCTCAAACCCGATAAGATTCGTCATTTGCTTATCCCTGACTGTTGCTTGAGCTGCATGCGGCCCGATTTGACCGGCCTGCGCAGCAGGCATGTAACCTGTGTTTGGTGCGAAAGGAACGTTCGAGGGCGCCACTGAGGACGGTGGCGGCATCTGAGAAGACGGCGGAGGTACCGGCGGCAGCGTTCCTGAGGCATATCTCTGAACAGGAAGCCCGGTACCCGGTAAACCTCCTTTCTGTAACACAGAGATCGCGTCCCTAAGCTCTTTTATCTCCTTGTCTTGCTCCTTTATCTGCTTATCCTGCTGCTGAATCTGACTCGTGCTCTGTTTAATGAAGCTCTCCTTGGCGGTATCCTGCTTCCCCGTTACGTCTATCTTTGGTTTCTTGGGAGGAGGCGTGTACTGCTGCTGGGATGACTGTATGAAGTAGGCAGCCCCGAGAAGCACTATGATCGCGCCAGTAATCGCTATGATGAGCGTTTTTTTGCGTTTCTTCTCATCGGACAGTATCTCACTCATTGTTTGACCTCACGATCAGGACCCTTGTCTGCTGTTTTGCCTCAAGGACATTGTCAACAAGGGTAATGGCCAGTGGATTTTTGATCTTCAGCAAATCAAGGAGTTGAATCTCATCGAGATTAATCGACTGCTTTGCATATACGATATATTCCTGTACCTGGAAATAATCCCCGATATAGTCCCTGTTGTGGACGATATCGCTTTCATTAAAGTTCTTTACAAGCTTCTTTATCTCCGAGATTTCGTACCCGTTGGGCAGATCCTCTCTGTAAATGTCACGGACCAGCTTAAGGATGGTGTTTTCGTAGTCAGTCGCCTTTTCATATTTCCCTGCCTGTTCCCTGTCTGCGATGGATGACTTGAGAAATATGGTGGTGGCCGGTATGTCCCTGGGGATAAGAAGAAGCGAGTATGTTCTGCTTCCGCACAGCACATAGACTTCTTTCGGTCTTTTGTCATACTTGAGCATGATGGAGCCTGTTGAAGGGTCAACTGTCTCTACTGGGAGATTCTTGACAAAGGCGTCTTTCCCCTGGGACTTGATCTCGATGCTTTTTTCTTTCGAATAAACGATATTCCCAATATCGGAGGAGCATACTATACGGGAAATATCTTTCATCGCTATTTCGACCGGCTGAAACCCCTCGTCATAAACTATCTGAGTGGACTTATTATGGTTACGGAGCTTTTCAACAATATCGTCTTCTGCCGGGCTATCCGTTACTTCAGTGATGACCGCCTTCTTTTCTTCTGTTGAGGCAACTTTTGTGACGTCCTTCACAATCTTTTCTTCTGCCGGAGGCGTCTTAGATGCCTTGGATTTGTCAGCGACAAATCGGTCAAGCTGCCTGGCATCAATCTCTTCCCCTTTTGAAAGTTCCTCGGCATCTACCACCGGCGCACCCGGAGTATTGTTTCCAGCCGTCGGCTTAGGTTCAGACTGAGGGGGCTCGTTGTTCCCGTAACTTTGTCCCTGAGAGGGAGCAGGAGGCAGGGTCTCCGGCTGGATTGACGACTGTCTGCCAAAAAACTGCTCGTCTGCCCATCCCGCAACTGCCAGCAAAAGGCAACCAAGCAGAATAAGGCTACTTATTTTCGGTCTGCTGATCATTCTTATCCGGTGTTTCGATCTTTTCATAGCTGGCTATTAAAAACCTCCCTTGTTCGATGTAAAACTTCATCCTGTATTCGGCCTTCGCAGCCGATAACTCCTTGTCCTGGGTATATTTCCTGAGAAGGCCTATGATCTGAATGGTGTTGTCCTGCATGACCATATGTTGGGGAATGAAATACTGCGAGATCTTATAATTGGCGGCTTCGTCCACCATAACGAGGAGCGAGGTTGACACATCCTTGTAAACAGTGGGCGACACAAAACGCATGAACTCATTCACCCTCTCTTTGACTGTTTCAGGCGTGAAGTTCGTTATCAGCTCAACCGAGTATTTCGCCATCATCTCTATGTACTCGGTAGACGCCTTGTTGCCTTCGACATAGAATTTCCTGTCAAGGTAGGAGGGAACTATGACGGTCCTCTCGTTCTTTCTCATATAGACCATGAGCAGTCCTTCAAGCAGCAATCCTATTGTGAGAATCACTACGACAAATCTGAGGAGATTGTTCTCATCATTTTTGTTGGCCATGCTTTCGAAAAACTTCTTCTTATTCATCTCATCCTCTTCCAGCGCCTGTTCACTCCAGGCGCATTTCCTTCAGATATTCCTCCACAGAACATATACGTGGAGTTGTAGTGGGTCGCACTGACAAATGCTGCCCGATGGAATATTACTTTCGACAACTCAGAACTGATTGAACTCACCTAATGTTTCCTGTAGAGATTGACGTGAAAGAGGTCAAGCGGGAATATAAAGGGCAGCTTTTTCCTTTTTTCAATGACGTAGCCGCTTTCAAGAACAATTGTCTCTATCTGTCCTGCGTTATGGTAGTGTCTACCTGCGCACGGTCCGATTTCCTGGGAATAGGTCCCCTTGAGAATCAGCCGCAGAGTCTTGTACAGGACGGTCTCTGTAGGCTCACTGGTTATCAGATATCCTCCGGGCTTGAGTATCCGGTCTATTTCAGCCATCGCAGCGTGGATCGGCTCGATATGCTCAAGGGTATCAAGGCACGCTACAACGTCAAAGGAGTAACTGGGGAAATTGGTTTGGAGGATACTCCGCACCGAAAATATGCCTTCTGAAATAGTTCGGTTCAGAGAAAGGACAGCAGGGTTTACGTCAATTGCGGCAATGCGGTCAGTCTTGATGCCTTCCGAAAGGAGACTCTTTATCAGTTTGCCGGAACCGCACCCGACGTCAAGAAGACTTGCAGGGGATATTTGCCTTATGTAATCGGCTGCGATGCTTATGCGGCAGTTGAATAAGGCCCGTGCAAAGGGGTTTCTGCTTTGGTATTCCGGAACTATCTCGTCGAGTTCAAGAGGATACTTTGCAGTTTCCTGATCATCGTGCTTGCCTATTTCCTTTGCGAGTTCCATCATCAATCGGTCCAATTGCTGAAATATTACTTTTAGGATCCGATGATCTGATCTTCCATAGACGTTTGCCCTGCTCAACAGCGACAAGGTCGAGGCAGCGTGGGGGATGTCCCTTCAGATTGCCTTCAACGAGATACTGAAATTCATTCAAAGCGCTGTCGCTGCAGTCCAATTCGCCCCCACTGATATCCTTAATCAGCTTCTGGACCTCTTTATTGGTCCACCCGTAGGCATAACAGGGGAAACACGAAGGGACTGATCTTTGTAAACAAGCTGGTACATGACATTCATATCCTCAGTCAGAACATGACTTGCAGGCGGCAGCATAGAGGGGATTTCGAATAGAACCTGCTGCACTCCCCAGGGGAACTGAACTAAAAGGAAAAAAACAGCTCCAAGGGTCATTACGGGACTGACTCTGAGCCTGTGCGGCATAAACCGGAAGAACGAGACCATCAGCGGCATTATGGTTTCGACGTACCGGACCTGGTTGCTCAGGGATAAGTAAATGATCGAGATGAATGTTTTAACGTCCTGTCGCGCAAAGTAGATCATTGGCAGCGAGAAAAGAAACATTTTCACATAGAATCCGATTATTGTTTTGTTCTCCGTCACCGGCAGGTTCTGATCATTAAGGCTTGTCACAACCGCCAATGTTTCCGTTACGAAGGCGCCATTAGAATATGCGAGCCAGAATACCCCAGCGCCAACCAGAGATATCAGATACTTCCGGTCTTTGAGCAGGAGTGGCACGAAATATATGAAAGAAAGATAGTACAGAACTCCCATAAAGAAGGCGACGATAACCTTGGTGCTGCCCCTTAGTTTCTCGTCATAGGCATAGAGGCCAAGCATAATCGATGAGCACACTATCGATGGGCGGCCCAACATGATCCTGCCGGCAATGTACTGTATGGTGAACATCAGGAGGATAAGCCTCACGTTGACATCCGTTCCCTTGAGAAGACGATTGCAGGCAATAAATGTCAGCGCCAGAGCGGTCAGCTGAGGGACAGCAAGGGCATAATCGCCCAGATGCCTGTGCAGCCAGCCCATTATGACGTCAAAGCCAATGTAATAGTCAAACGTCGGTGCAAACGATGTCAGCTGATAAGGGACCCTATAGTCATAGTCCCATAAATAGGCGACTGCATGTCTTAGGAGATCGTCTTTTGGAAAGAATGCCCTGACGTAGAATCCCACGCACCATATGACAAACAGAAATATGAACAGGTGATAGGGCTCGAAAATGGCATTATTAAATCCAAAAGACCTGCTGTATGCTTCAAACGGGAAGGTTCCGATGCGATCGGCTTCCACTCCGACAGTCTCCGGCCCCCGAAGCGATGGCGCTTTGAAAAGCACAAAATTATCCCGAAAGACCCCCTGAAGCTCGGAAAAGCGGGAAAGCCCCGCATCGGTGGCCAGAACAATAACGCACCTTATATCGTCACTGGCCGACAGAAACGTCCAGGATTGCTGCACGGCAAAAATGTTGTTGAACGCCATTTTGCCGCCCTCGCCAATGTCGGTGAAAAACAGTATCGGCATGGCCTTGGATGTAGTAAATTGGCGGGAGACAAATTTTGCGTAGAGGAGCAGGAGAATCCTCAGGACCCTGTAATACGGCATTTCGGTCAGACAGATGAAATACCGCCGATAAATAACACATGCAAGATGTTGTCAGTCAGTATGATGCTCCAGGGAGCAAGGGGAGGAGACGCAAAGTTCGACCTGCCGGTCCACTTCATAGACCAGACCACTATATTTGTTCTGTCCTGCAGGTAATGCTGCACGCCTATTGCGGCGAGCTTCCACGCCGGAAATCCGCAAAAGAGAAAGGGCAGCAGGTATGTTAAGACATGGGCAGCGCAGACCCAGGACTTCTGCTTTTTGCTTTTCGCCATCCAGTCGGTCTGAAGCAGATAATCGCCGATCAGATGGGCATATATCCAATGCATAATGAGGCCTCCTGTACACACATGACTTATTTAGAAAAAGGCACTATCAGGAAGTTACGACAAATAAAAGCTGCGCTCACCCGTTAGCCGCGGCAAGGACGCCTTTTCTTTTATTTTCACGGGATATCTGAAAACAGATCTTTTCGTACATATAGGCAATGGACAGGAAATCCATAAACCCGATCTTCTTGCCTTCCTGCCTGGTCCTCGGCTTATAAGGGATATCGATCTCCTTGATATGAAGACCGCTGAGAATTGCCCTCACGGTCAGTTCCGTCTCTATCTCGAACCCACTTGAGACAATTTGCATACCAAAAATCACATCCCTCTTGTACCCCCGCTGCCCGGTAAAGACGTCGGAAAGCCTGACCTTATATCTCTTTGTCATCATATGGAGAATAAGCCTGTTGGCAAGATACGGGAAAAGCCCGATACAATAGGGCCGGCATACCCTGCAGCCATGGATAATATCGTAATGCCTTAGCGCCTCGGTTATGCCCACAATATGCATGGGATCATATTCCAGGTCAGCATCCTGAAACACGATATAGTCACCCTGCGCCTCGGCTACCCCGACTTTCATAGCGTTAGCCTTACCCTGCTTCCGGGCCCTTTTCAGCTTTATCGCAAAATGACGGCCCATGCCGTTGTCGATGAAGGACCTTACCAGTGCGTAGCTGCTGTCCGTTGAATTGTTGTCCACTACGATGATTTCCTTGTTTATGGGCAGCTCACAGCACATTCTCAGGGTCGTCAGTATGTATTCCGACTCGTTATAGACGGGGATAATTATTGAGGTAAGCGGCTTACTGCCTGCCATAATATCCCTTTCTCAGCTCTCTTGCGATTGTGGTAAGTCTCTGATTTCCAGCCGTTACATTGATCTTTTCAACCGCATATTCCAGCGATACGTCTCCATATACGACGTAGCTTTCAGCGTTTTTCTGGATATTACTGTCCAGCCCCTCCGAAAGTTCGGGATTAATGGTCGAAATACCTCTCGCAAAAACAATGGCCGGCACCTGACCTATTGCATAGTGTCTGTACAGGAATGGGTCTATCTGGAATTCGGCCATCCTCTTAACGTCCTCACTGGGATTGATAATGGACTTCAGGAATTGAATTGTGGGCTTGATTTTTGAGCAGGATTCCACGCAGCCCCTCAGTATCATTACTATATGGGGATCACGCAGCCTGTCCAGACTTTCAGCATAGTTTGTGAGGGTCTTCATCGGAAGACTGGATGACACGAATACATATATCCTCTCGTCGTCAGCGAGATATTTCTTTGCCGAGAACTTCGCCGTTTTATCCTGCCTGACTGTCGGGGCCTTGTTCACATAGAAGTTTCCGTTGCTATCCGATTTAATCCGTCCCTTCCAGCTGTCAACTTCCTTTCCGCGTTTCTGTGCGTTTCTGAACCCCTTCTCCGCCTCTTTCATCCCTTTTTCGCTGTTTCTGTTCCTGATATCGATATCACCGTATTGCTCTGATCTTTGAAATGCGTTATCGACATCATCTCCGACGGCAGAAAAGGAGGGTCTTGCCGTGATTGCCACGACCAGCGCAACAGCCACGGCAAGACCGGGGGAGGGACAGTGAAGAAGCCAGTTTCTCAAAGAAGCGCCTCAAGCTGTTTAGGGTCAAATCCAACAACTCGCTTTCCGTCCTGGTTTATGAATGTGGGAGTGCCGTTAAGTTCAAGGGATTCTCCCAGGCTCAGTGCTCTGTTTAATATCTCCTCGCCTTCCTTGCAGGCGCTTCCGGTATAGTCGCCCTCAAGGTATCTGGCGTAATCCATCTTCGAACAAATACCTCTGATGGCCTTTTCCCGTGCGCCATCATGCATCGGAAGCGGGAAAAACACAACCTTGATCTCGATCTTCTTTTTCTCGGCAAAGTCCCTCATCTGGTACTTCGCAAGTTCACAGAACTGACATTCCGGGTCGGTGAACATGTAAATATACTTATCAGCGCCTGAAGCGGGCTTGTAGCTGAAGGCCACGATTCGATCAATCTCAGGCTTCAGATTCGCAAAGCTCTTTGCCTGTGTTTCACCCAGAGACTGCTGGGTCACATGCTTTTTGTCCATGAAGAGGTCGCCGGCGATAATGTAATCGCCGAATACGTAAAGGGGTACGTGTTCGTTCATTACCCTTGCTATGACCTCGCAGGTATTTGAGATGACCCTTTTTGTGGCAATGGTCATTTTGGGGAGCGAAATATGCCGTGATATCGTGTTTTCGTCCACTCCCTCACAGGGGTTGGTTCCGCCAAACCCGGTACCCGGAGAGAAAGCAAAAA
>CAYSWG010000130.1:0-7384 GCA_964434465.1 uncultured Geobacteraceae bacterium | reverse complement strand
CCGTGAACCTGGTCAGCACTGGCATCATTTCCATACGCCACGCCAAGTAACCGAAGTAAATTGTGGTATCGTGTACTGCATATGCCAGCATCACCATAAAGGAGCACGCCATGCACGAACCGGTAACCGCCGAACTATTCATCATCGGCAACGAAATCCTCAACGGGGAAATACAGGACACCAACAGCCACTGGCTGTGCAGGGAGATCACCGCCATGGGCGGGCGGGTGGTGCGGCAGACGGCCCTGCGGGACGAACTGGAGGTCATCAGCGCCGCGCTGAAGGCGGCCATGGAGCGTGGCACGAGGGTGATCTTCACCTCCGGCGGCCTCGGCCCCACGGCGGACGACCTGACCCTGGCGGCGGTGGCGGCGAGCACCGGACGGGAGCTGCGGCTGGATGAGCAGGCCCGCCGGATGATCAAGGAGAGCTACGACGATCTGTTCGCCCGGGGAATCCTCGACCAGGGCGGCCTGACCCCGGCCCGGGAAAAGATGGCGTGGCTGCCGGAAGGAACCGAGCCGCTCTACAACACCGTCGGCACCGCCCCCTGTTCTTTCCTGCGCGCCGGAAACAGCGTGATCATCAGCCTGCCAGGCATCCCCAAGGAATTGAAGGGGATCTTCAACAGCTCGCTCCAGCCTTTCCTGCAGGAGACTTTCCGGGGCGGCATCTCCGCCATGCGCACCATGACCGTGCTGTGCAACGACGAATCGGTGCTGGAGCCGGTTCTGACCAGGGTTGCTGCCGCCCATCCCCAGGTGTACATCAAGCTGCTGGCGACCATGCCGGGCGAAACACCCCAATTGGACGTGACCCTGACCGCCGTGGGGCCGGACAAGCCTGTTCTGGAATCGCTCGTCAACGCTGCGCTGAGCGATCTGCAGGAGGGTTTCGCCTCCCTGGGCTTTGCCAGCGGAACCAGGACGAATAGCACGGAATAGGGATTTCGCCCATACCAGAAAATTTACTGCATGAAATCGATCACTACGCTGAGCAGTACCACATGACTCGTTCCGGTCTATTGGCTCAGGCGGCGGATCAATACATTCACCGCAAACACTCAGCGTAATTTGAAATCTATACAGCACCGCGCTTCACGGAGAAACGTTCCACGGAAAGGAAACACTGACCGCCGCACCCACCTGCTGTTCTTCGAAGACGATACGTCCCGTCAACTGCTTCACCAGCAGGTGCACCAGTTGCAACCCCAGTGTCTCCGTCGCACTGAAGTTCCGGTCGACCGGCAGGCCAACACCCGTATCGGCGACCGCCAGGGTGATCCAATCATTTTCACTGCTGACCCGAACGGAAACTTCACCCCGTCGCCCGTCCGGGAAACCATGTTTCAGCGAATTTGAAATCAGTTCATTGAGAATCAGCCCGCAGGGCACGGCCCGGTTGATCTCCAGGCACATCGTGCCCCCATGGACCTGCAGGGCAATGCGGTCGGGCTCTACCCGGTAGGCGGCAAACAGGAACTGGGCCAGTTCCCTGATGTATTCCCCCAGTTCAATAGAACTGAAGTCCTCCGATTCGTAAAGACGTTCATGGATCAGGGCCATGGATCTGATGCGATTCTGGCTTTCCCGGAGCGAGGTTCTCGCATACTCGTCCGGCGTGTAATCCGCTTGCAGGTCAAGCAGTGATGAAATGACCTGCATGTTGTTTTTGACCCGGTGATGGACCTCTTTCAGCAGAACGATTTTTTCTGCGAGGGACTGGCTGATTTGCTCTTCGACACGCTTTGCTTCGCTGATATCCACAAACGTGGCGATACCGCCCGGCTTGCCACCATAATCAATCCGGCCGGTAGAAACAAACAACCAGCCATGATCACCATTTTTCTTCACGAACTGCAACTCGTATTGCGAGGGAACCGACTCACCCCGCTGTCGAGCCATGCCCCGATCCCTGGCCACCTGCTGGTATGCGGGATGGACCCACGCCCAGAACGTCATGTCCAGCAGTTCGGCTTCGCTGTAGCCTAACAGGCGCACGGCTGAAGGATTGACATAGACAAAATGTTCGTCCTGATACACGACAATGGCCGTCGGTGCCGTCTCCGCCAGAACCCGGAACTTCTCTTCACTCTCCCTGAGGGCCGTCTCAACCTGTTTGCGCTCAGTAATGTCCACAAGAGTGCCAACAATGCCGGCCACGCGATTATCCCCATCACAAAAAGTGGCCTTGGTAAAAATCATATCGCGCAATTCACCACTATTGTAACTGCCGCTCACTTCGTAGATCCTGACGCCGGGCTGGCGAAGCAGCGCCAGGTCCACCCCATGGTGTCTGTCAGCATGCTCCTTGGGGATAAGCTCGTACACGGTCTTTCCGATAATATCCGTTCGCTGCCGCGAAAGAACTCCCTCAAATGCCGTATTGCAACCCAGGTACCGGCCGTCCATATCCTTGTAGTAGACCGGCATGGGGATGGAATCCAGCAACTGCTGCAGGAAGAGCAGTTGGGCACTCAAGCGGGTTTCCCGTTCGCGCACGGCAGTGGCCATGGACTGGAACGCCTGGCCAAGGAGATTGAACTCCCTGACCTGATCTCCCGACCATTCAGCCGGCCCTTCCCCGGTCTCTATCCTGCGGGCGTGGGTGACCAGCCTTTCCAGCCGCTTTGCCAGGGCGTGGGACATGAACAGTGCCAGACTGGCTGCCAAGAGTAACGCCAGGGTAAGGGCTGCGGCAAAGATACCCGTAGCGGTGAGCGCCGCGCGGTACGCCTGATCAACCGGCGACGTAACCAGAATGTGCCAGCCAAGCAGCGGCGCCCGGACCAGGCAGCCGACCACCTTGGTACCGTTGAAGGAGAAATTCCGGGTAACCGACTTGCCAGAGGCCAACCCCTCACGGACGATCTCCAGGTTGGTCAGATTGTACTGGCGGGCGGTATAGCGACCCTCCTGGTCGGCAATCACCTGACCCCGCCGGTCAATGATTAAGACGGATGTTTTTCCCTGCTCGACCACGCCCCTGAGGAAACTGCTCAACTGGACAAGGGATATTTCCCCCAGTGCCGTACCCTCGGCAACCGGCGTCGCAAAGGCAACGGCGAGTCCTCCGCTCACCGGCGAGAGATAGGCATCGGACCAGGCAGGTTTGCCGGACGTTCTGACCTGACGAATGGCGTCAGTGAGTGAGAGATCTATTCCCAGCATTTCCTGACGCAGGTGTGCTTTATCCCTGGGAAGGGCCAGTGCGGCAAGTCGGTCGTTTGTATCGGTAAAGGCAAGGGAGGTCAGTTTGGCCGACGCGGTGAGAACGGTGTCCAGATATTCCTGGCGCTGGCCTGCAGTAACCAGCTTCTTCGTAAGAACCTCAGCGGTTGTGCCGATTTCCTGGGAGGAGGCCACAAGATAGGCTTCGGTCCGTGCGGCGATTACCGCAGCCAGCTGGCGCTGATGCTCATCCGTGTCGGCAAGGATCTGGGGCCAGAGTCAGAACCAGCCCAGCAGTGCCGAGAGGACGAAGGGGACCACGGCTATCCATGCTGAACGGACCGCAAGAAGATGACGGAGTGATCTGGTTTTCATGGCAGGTTACTCAATGGTTACGAATTTCCCGTTCCGCACGACGGTAAGATAGGGCATGCTCTCCGTGTCGCCGAAGGGATTCAGGACGATGTTCCGCTGTACCCCCTGGTACGCCTTGGTGCCCAGAATCGTCTGCTTCAGGGAGACCCCGTGTTGTTGAGCCGCCAGGGCGTCAAGCACGACCATTGTCGCATCATAGCCGGCAATCCCGGAAAATCCCGGGTCCTGACCGAACCGTTTCCGGTACGCCGCCAGAAAATTCAGGTAGCGGGGCGTCCGGTTGCCATGGTCAAGAAACTGGGCGAAATACACCCCCTCCACCGCTGCACCACCCAACTCGATAAATCGCTCCGTCGATCCCCATTCGGAAACGGAAATGGCAATGCGCCGGTCCAGCTTGCGGATCTGCTGGCAAAGCAGGGCGGCATCAACGGCGCTGCAGACGAGCACAATGAGATCAGGCCGGCGAGAAAGGGCCTCGCGCACCAAGGGTGCGAACGTAACGTTGTCGCCGGATGTATAGTCCCTCAGCGCAACCACCTGTCCACCAAGGCCTTCGAACGACGTCCGGAAGCTGGACAGCCAGCTTTCCGTGTAGGAGCGGTTACCCGTATCATAGATGACCGCCGCCCGGCGCAGGCCTGATTTTCCCCGATGAAACCGGGCAGTTTTGGGCGCACACCGGGTCGTATCGGGCAGCATCCGCAGAAAATAATCATCCAGACCGGACAGATCCGCAGTGGTGACGGTAGGGCTGACCGTCACCATCTGTGCGGCATTGACCATGGGCACAATAGCGAGTGCCATACTGCTGGTCATGGGGCCGATAAGCGCCTGCACCGGCAGGTCGATCAGCTCACGGGTGACCGTGCGGGCAGTTGCCGCATCCTGCTCGTCATCGCGAATGATCAGCTCAATGGGACGGCCATTGATACCGCCACGAGCGTTACGCTCCTCAACGGCGAGCAGGGCACCATTCCGGCCACCGACACCCAGATCAGCCACCCGTCCCGAAATGCCGCCCACAAAACCGATACGGATCGGTTCCCGCTCGCAGCCCTGCAGTACCAGGGCAAAACAGCTGACCACGCCAACAAGGAGTATCCAGCGGTTACGGGAGAACATACGCTCGCCTGCCTTTCCTGATCCCAACGAAGCAACGCCGGCAGAATAAACCGACAGCCAGAATGTACTGAGCAGTATAGCTGGTACAGCTGGGCATGCAAATCGATACCGTGTAATAACTATTGAGAAAACAACTGGAAATTTCCGCAAGTGCCTATCAGGCAGATCGCCAACCAGACTGCCGCTGTTGCGGTTTTTAATGAACTGCCATGCTTGTATCTCGTATCGGTACAAGCGGGTAAACCTTGAAGGATCTTTTGGCAGAGTAGAGAGTGGGAACAGTTATCAGGTTGTTGAAAAACGTCTCGAGGAAGGACGAATGCAAGGCGCACGGAGCGCAGCACCCGAGACATATTATGGAGACAGGCGAGGAGGCGAGCACCGCGCAACGCAGCAGACGGCTCTCCAAGGGTCGTTGCCTGTCGCTCCCCGGCTTTGGTATGTACTTCCGCCGGACAGATGGTGGGATGTCTGCCATCCGGTGCAGCCTCCCTATCAAATCTTCCAAGTTGGCGTCGAGATTCTCGGTATACATCTCCTTGGTCACATTGTCTATGCCCGCGGCGGCATCTTTCCTCAATCGCCGAAAGCACTTTAGACCTCACACCTATGTCTCTCCCTGATCACAGTTTCGCCTCCTGGTGCATCGGCCCCTTTACATAACTGTAACATATCTGTAACATGTGGACGTTTTTGCGAAGAGCTCAGATCCCGAATAATCAAAAAGGTACAGCAATGATTGAACCATTAAAAATGGCGTATACCGCCATAGGCGGACTTGGTGTCTTTGTCCTGGGCATGAAGTATCCCTCCGACAGCCTGCAGATGCTTTCAGGCGGTCTGATCCGCAAAGCGATCTCGTCATTAACAACCAACCGCTTTCTGGCTGTCCTGGTGGGGCTTGCTGTTACCTGCTTTGTGCAATCATCTTCGATCACCACCGTTATGGTGGTGGGTCTTACCAATGCCGGGCTGATGCAGTTGACCCAGGCGATCGGTGTCATTCTTGGCGCTAATATCGGCACCACCATAACCGGCTGGATCCTTGCGATCCAGATCGGCAAGTACGGTCTGCTGCTGATCGCCCTGGGCGTCTTTCCGATGCTCTTTTCAAAAAACGACACAATTTCCTCTATTGCCAAGGTTCTGGTAGCTCTTGGTCTGATCTTCTTCGGCCTGGAGATCATGAGCGACGCCTTCAAACCGCTGCGTAAAGACGAAGGTTTCATGAACCTGATGCTGACCCTGGATGGTCGCACCCTGCTGAGTGTCCTCGGCTGCGTGCTGATCGGCTGCCTGATGACCATGGTTGTCCAAAGCAGCTCGGCAATGCTCGGCATCACCATTGCCCTGGCAGCAACCGGGGCCATTCCGCTCTACACTGCCATTGCTCTGGTCATGGGAGAAAATATCGGCACCACCATTACCGCCCAGCTCGCCGCCATCGGCGGAACCATAACCGCCCGCCGGGCAGCCATGGCCCACACAGCCTTTAATGTGCTGGGTGTTGTCATCATCATTTCCTTTTTTTCAACCTATGTCGAGCTGATTGAACAGTTCGTGCACGGCGATTCCGGCTTTGCCGACGGCACCGGAAAATACCCCTACATTGCCGCCCACATCGCCATGGCGCATACTGCCTTCAACGTCACCGCCACCCTGTTTATGCTTCCCTTTCTCGGCCAGCTGGCAAGGCTGGTGACCAAGATAGTGCCGGAGCGGGAAGGAGCAGCACGGGGCGGCTTCAAATATATCGGCCCACCCGGCACCATTCCGGTCTCCATGGGTATTTCAATGGTCTTTGAAGAGCTCAAACGGATGCAGACCAGAGTACACAAGGCCCTGCGTCATGCCGGCAGCTATCTGCAGCGTGACCTGAAAGGGCGTGATCGTTTCTACCGCAAGGTAACGGCGATTGAAGAAGAAACCGATGTCATGCAGCATGAAATTACCACTTTTGTTGTCACCCTGATGCAGGCAGGCAGCGCCAGTAACAGCCAGTCAGACCGTGCCTACAGCTATGTGCGGGCAGCCGACGAACTGGAATCGATAGCCGATTACTCGGCTTCACTCTGCTCGTACATGAAGCGCCTTGACAAATATGAACTCGACTACAGTCCGGATGCCTGGGAAGATCTGCTCGATTTCCATCGCCAGGTCTTTGCCTTCTTCATGCTGGTGAGCAATGACTTCAAAAGTGAAGAGATTGACAAAAGCCGTAAAATTTATGACGAGGCCAATCGCCTCAACGATCTTGCCGATTCGATACGCGACCGACACCTCAAGCGGATGAAGGCAGGCTGCTGTGGCGCACTGCCGGCCCTGACCTTTAGCGACATGGCGGTTGCCCTGCGGCGCATCAAGAATCACACCGTCGACCTGCACGAGTCACTCTTTTCAAAACCTCCGGCATCCTGAGTGAGCCAACCGGATAACCGAAACAAAACAGTTGCCCGGTTGTGATGTGTACCTTGGGAGTAACTTAGCGGATTCCCGTTTTGACCAAAAGGGTATTGAAGCGTTCCAGAAAACGGGACCGATTTACATCATCACGAAAAATGTCACGTCGCTCGATACCACGAACAATATACATGCTGCAACAATCCAGGAATGTCGAGTCTTGCTGAACGTGGCATGAAATGTTCTTATAACGCACACTAATTAATTTCAACTAGATAACTAGACGAGAGCGTCCCACGATTTTCCCCGAAACC
>CAYSWG010000129.1:0-7394 GCA_964434465.1 uncultured Geobacteraceae bacterium | reverse complement strand
ATTGATATTATGCAAATAATCTGCAATAATAGAATAAAAACAGCACGGAGAGTGTCATGTTAATTGAATTTTCAGTTACCAATTTTCGCTCTGTTCAAAAGAAGCAAACTTTTAGCTTTGTCGCTGCCAAGGGCTCCGAGCTTGCTGAAACCAATACATTCCAGTCGCCAATTGCAAAGCTCCCGAATCTGATCCGCTCTTCGGTCATGTATGGAGCAAATGCCTCCGGCAAGAGTAATGTTCTGCGTGCTCTCGGGCTTATGCATTTTCTTGTTCTGAACTCGTTCAACGCCCTGTCGGAGGGCCAGCCTATCCCGGTTGTTCCTTTCATTTTCGATCCTGAGAGTTTGAAATCTCCGTCGGAATTCGAGATTACTTTTATTGTTGATGGAGTCAGATATCAGTACGGCTTTGCCGCGACACAGCAGCGTATCCATGAAGAGTGGCTTGTTGCCTATCCGGAGGGCAAGCCCCAGCGCTGGTTCGAGCGTATCTTTAATCAGAAGACTTCTGCCTATGAGTGGCAGTTCAGCAGAAGCTTTATCGGGCAAAAGGAAGTCATCAAAACAGCGACTCGGGCAAATGCCTTGTTTCTTTCGACCGCAATCCAGCTTAACAACGACCACTTAAAGCCGGTGTTCAACTGGTTCTCCGGCAAGCTTGATGTAATTCTGCCCGGGACCAACATCAGTCTTCAATTCACGATTGATCAGTGTGCATCTGAACATGGCAAACAGGGAATTCTATCGTTTCTCAATGCCGCTGATATGAGCATTGCTAATATTCAGATTGATAAAAAAACGTTTGATTCGGCAATGGTTCCGCCGATCCTGATTCCTGAATTGCGCGAAAAAGTTGTCGCCGATATGTATGGCAAAGAACTGACCTCAGTCAAATTTGTCCATGATTCAGGCGCCGGCAGCGGGGTGCTCGATCTGAATGAAGAATCTCAGGGTACACAGAAGCTTTTTGCATTTGCGGGCCCGTGGTTGGACGTCCTTGAACGGGGCAGAGTGCTTGTCATTGATGAACTCGACACAAGCCTGCATCCTCTGCTGGTCCGCCATCTTGTAGGGCTATTCCATAATCCGAAGACCAATCCTCTGAATGCCCAGCTGCTGATCAGCACTCATGACACAACACTGCTCGATCCTGATATTTACCGGCGAGACCAGATTTGGTTTACTGAGAAGGATAAGCTTGGTGCCACAACGCTTTACTCCCTGTCCGACTTCAAGCCAAGAAAGAATGAGGCCTTCGAACGGGGATACCTCAAGGGCCGTTATGGGGCAATTCCCTTTATTAGTGAGTGATAGCCGAAGCATCCAGGAGATCAGATTTGTTTATTACGACTCAGACAGTGAAATTATTGCGTAAACATCTCCATAATGACGCTTTGCCTTGACAGTGATAGAACAATCAGGAAGACAGCTGCCACTGCTTGTTTCCCATGAGGAAAGGTTTTCCTCTGCTTCGGCATAGTCCGAGTTTCCGCTGAAGACAGAATGGATTACTGATGACTCTGGAACTCTCATATTTTGATGGACCCGGAGCCCGGTTGTAATGGCAGATATGCTTGAGGTCACCTTGACGGCTCTGAGATGAAGAGTTGGTGGGCTTGCAAAATCAAAACTGCCTTGGGAGAGCAGGGACTGTTCCCCTTTTTTTAATGCCGGTTTGCAATACAGCAGCAGGCAGGGTCGATGCCAGGCTTTAATAAAGCCGATGAGCGCTGCTTGATAACTTGACTCTGGGCATAGTTCTAAGCGAAGTTCCTCAATGCTGTCAAATGAAATGTCTTTGGCCGTATGCGTACTAATAAAAGCTTCATAAAAACCGAACTTGCCCGCAATAATATCAATAATTGCCTCCTCAGGGTCACTCTCGGGGGACTTATGCTGTGTTCGGTGAAATTGCAGCCTTTGCTGATCTGTAAGTACTATTAAGTGTGCTATTTCATGCCATTTTGTGAAGTATGAGCGAGTAGCCTTCTCGCCCCTGCAGTCAATTATCGAAATAAATTCATTTTCCCATGGTTCATGCTTACGCAGTTTAATTGTAATGCCAAGAACCTGTCCTTCCAGTTCTTTGCTTAGAGTGGCGAATATTGCCTCTCCCTTGTCTACATATTCTTTCTGTAAAGCGTCTAATTCTTGATCACTGCGCACTTCTATGATTTTCGTCTTGACCTTAGCAGCAACAACGGTAAGAAAGTCTAAAAGGTTATCGCATTCGGGAAAATCCCGCAGAAATGTCTTCACTTTTTTGTCGCAGAACTTCAGTATGTCATTGACGGGATCTGTGATCGATTTTATGCCAAGGTCTTTAGCGAGCTTCCAGATTACATAGGAGTCTTTGAGTTTATAAGCCATCAACCAAAAACTCCCTTTATTGTCTCATGCACTCGCTTCCACTCCTCAACGGTTAGAGCCTTCTTTGCTTTATTGCTCCGGCGGGCAACAATAGACTGATGGGCAGACAAAAGTTCAAGTGTTTCACTATAGGAAAGCCCGAGTTCTTCTGCCGCTTGAGATAAATCATTGGGGATTGTGACCTCTGAGCTTGCTTTGCTGTTGACCTCGTCACCCTTTAAGAGGTAGTCAACAGATACTCCAAGCGTATTCGCTATCTCCAATAATTTCATGGAACTGATATTGCGTTTATTATTCTCAATGTCGCTCAAGAACCCTTTGCTTATATGAGCTTTCTCAGAAAGCTGATCTTGGGTCAGTTCTTTTTTTGTCCTAATTTCCTTAATCCTGTCACCCGTTGTTGCCAATGTAACACCTCCGTAATGTTTTATTATAAATGAACAAGTCAGACAATACAAGAACAAAGTTAATGAGATGATTGACAAAACTTTCCGTGTTCGCTATTATACTAATATGTTCGCTATAGTGTATTGCATGATATTAAATAAGAGGAAGGTTAATGAGGGGCTGACGAACTGAGCCGATTGCACGACCTTTCCAAGGAGATAACTTATGGCTTTCAGAGTACTTAGCATTGATGGTGGGGGGATGCGTGGAATTTATACTGCTACCTTTCTCGCGGAAATTGAACAATCATTTTCGCATAGACGCAATTTTAAGAATGGTCTTGATATCGGGAAGGCATTTCAACTGATAGTGGGCACCAGTACGGGTGCAATCATTGGCTGTGGTCTGGCAAAAGGAGTAAGCCCTGCCGTTATGGCAAAGCTGTACAAGGAACATGGAAGTGCCATATTCCCCAGAAAAATGCCATCTTCAATGAGTTTAGACCTCATGACTCAAATGTTTACGCGCCCCGGCCACCTTATGCAGGGAGATGAAGCACTTAAAAGTGCGCTGGAAGATGTTTTTGGTAAAACAACAATTGGTCAGATATGGGAGGAAAGACATATTGCATTGGCGATACCTGCTGTAAATATGTCGAACTATCGCTCCTATGTATTTAAAACAGCGCACGATCCGGGAAGTAATCACAGAGAAGACAACTATACGCTTGTAGATATCTGCCAAGCTAGTAGTGCGGCACCGCTCTTCCGTGCACTCGCGGCGATTGATCGACCGGGCAATGGCAGTTATGATGTATTTGCCGATGGCGGCCTTTGGGCAAATAACCCAGTTATAGTAGCCCTTGTAGAGGGAATGCGCATGACTGATGATGGTGAGGAGATTGAGATATTTTGCCTTGGCAGTTGCGGTAAACCGGAGGGGGATATAATCAACAAGGAAGATGTCTGCCGTGGTTTAGCAGAATGGAAATTCGGCGGCGAGGCGGCAAAGATTTCAATCGCGGCTCAGGAATATGCATTTGACATGGTGGCTAAGATGCTGATTCCTCATCTAAAAAGAAAGGTAAAGATAATTCGCTTCCCCGCCAATAAAATTCCAGGAGCTATGCTCCAGTACCTCGATTTGGATGAGACACGCCCTGAGGGGTTAATGGCCCTGACGCGCCAGGCGGGATACGATGCTGACACATGTAATAGCGAGATTCAGAACTGTTCGACAGATGGCATTGCCATCCAGAACCTTTTTAACAGCATGCCGGAACGACCGGTCATTACCCATAAGGAGGGAATTGAAAATGTTTGATTGTGCAACAGATGTAATTGCTTTTCATGACGAGGAGGTAACCCTATCTCAGAGCGAACGCACTGCAATGAGGGATCGAAGAAATGCAAACCGTGATAGGCTTAAGAAAAACCTTAAAGACAAAGGGAAGCCTTTACCAGCAATGCTTATTAAACAGGGGTCTTATGCAATGTTGACGATGGTGCAGGATCCAGAGAACGATTACGATATTGACGATGGCATCTATTTTTCAAAGGCATCCCTGAAAGATAAGGATGAAAAGGATATGACACCTAAGGATGCCCGTCAGATGGTCTGTGATGCCCTCAAAGACGACCGATTCAATAAACAACCGCAGGTTAGAAAAAGTTGTGCTCGCATTTTCTATGAAGAAGGCTACCACGTGGACATGCCTATTTACCGGATTACGGAGCAGGAGCAATATGAGCTTGCTACTGGTGATTTGTGGATAGTTTCCCGCGCGGCGGATGTGGAAAACTGGTTTAACGGTATTAATCAGAAGAAGAGTCCAGATGAAAAGAACGGAAGACAGTTCAGGCGCATCGTCCGTCTTCTGAAGAAGTTCGCGCGTAGCCGAAAAGATTGGAAAGAGAAAATTGCAAGCGGCTTTACGATAACAAAACTGTCGGAAGAGTGTTACTGGGCCGATAAGGATAGAGAAGATATAGCACTAAGAGATACTATGAAAGCAATATATAATCGCCTGCTTTTGAACCTCGAAGTGGACCATCCGGTAACTCCGGGCGCAAAGCTCACCACGGGACCGGACGATGAAGGGACCAAATTATTGAGAGGTAAGCTTTCAGATGCTCTCGATACTCTCAAGTGTCTTGACGACCCGAAGTGTACAAGGAAAGATAGCCTTGCTGCATGGGACAAGGTTTTCAATACGGATTTTTTCTCTGGGCTATATGAGGAGGATAAAAAATCTGAAAACAATAACGCTGCTGTTTTTGCAAACATCATTTCATCTGATAAGAATCCCCCGGCAGTAGATAAAAGAGGCGGCGGGACGTTTGCCTGATAATAGTTATCAAGAAGCAGTTCAAAGCATTGAGCTGCTTCTTCAACCCCTTTCAGGCGTAAGGTTACTTAATCACGGGGAGTTGTCATTTTATGACGACAGCTATTTTTCTCAAGGGTGGGAGATACCGAGGCTATGTGATGGTTCCAAACTGAGGTTTCGCTTGCTTCTTCCATCTTCAGCTCCTTTTTCTCCACCGCGGGTTGCTGTATGGCCTGCACCTGCTCTCTTAGAGTGGCCCCATCTCGAGGATAAGGGAATTCTTTGTCTAATGCCTGATAGCGCAGCCTACTCGATTTATGACTGTGCAGTCGTTGCCAAGCATCTGTTGGAAGATGCCATCATCCTTGTAAGGGATAGTACGTCGGGGGCGAATATCACTCAATTCGAGGATGAATTTCTTTCCTATTGGAAGTTATGGGCAAAAACAACTGACATATACACGCAATGTAATCCTGAAGGACCTTCTCGATGGGTAAGCAGCTGGCATGGCAAAGGCGGTTGCTGGGTTGCAGAAAACGAAACAGCATTATTGAAGTGGCTTGAGAATCGGTACGGCATAGAAGTCCTTTCAAAGATCAAGCCTCAGAATATCCCTCTATTGTGGCTTCCTCGGCCTTTAAGGCCGAAAGAATATCCCAAAAAAATTCATATGCTCCGTTGCATCCTCAGTGATCTGGGGGTAGATGATGCCTTATTGAAAAGTCTTCTTGTCAACGATCAGTTAAAGCATAAAAGCGTAGTGCTTGGTTTTAGTGGACGTCAAGGGGCAGGTTTTGCAGGACTTTTAATAGGAGTGCCGAGCACTTCATTAAAAGCCGGCGGATTCACAAAAAAACCGCCTGACAATATAATATTTATGCGCTATAGAGGAGCTAAAATATCTGGAACACAGGCAATTAGGCTTGATAGTCCATGGATACATGGGCGGGACCATAATCCTAAGGAGAGATTGTTGATAAAAAAAACTGTTGCTGTTTTTGGAATCGGCTCAATAGGGAGTTTCGTTGTAGAACTACTTGCGATGTCTGGTGTTGGTGACCTCATCCTGGTCGACCCTGAAGCACTTTCTTCCGAAAATGCCGGGAGGCATACGCTTGGTGTAGATTCGATCGGCATGAATAAAGCAAAAAAATTGGCAAAGGATCTTACAGCTAGGTTTCCTCATCTCAAAATTACGGGATACAGCATGACGTGTGAAGAATTCTGCAAAACGATACTTCCAACCATATTGATGCCTGACCTTATTATCTCTACTATCGGTTCCTGGGGAACAGAGGGATGGCTCAACTCTATTGCACTGAATAGAACTATCCAGTCTCCGGTTTTATACGGCTGGACTGAGCCACATGCCGCAGCTGGTCATGCAGTGGTTTTCCGTCATGGGAGTGGCTGTCTAAAGTGCATAAGAGATGACCTGGGGCGGGCAAAAGTGCCGGTAACCCTGTGGCCTGAAGTGGGAACCCTAGTGCCGGTACCGGCATGCGGAGGCCACTTTCAGCCCTACGGAGCAATTGAAATATCACACATACATGGACTTATTGCTGAACTTGCCCTCGACGTACTTCTTGAAAATAGTGCAACCTCAACACACAGAGTTTGGATAGGCCCCAAAAAAATCATCGAAAGTACAGGGGGGAAATGGAACCCGTCATGGATAGCTAATCACGGAGAACCCCGAATGGGAGGGTTCTTGAAAGGTGTGGATATTCAGCCTGATTCTGATTGCCGTGAATGTAGTATATTCCCATGAGCATGCGATTTGTGGAGAAAGAGGGAGGTCCGGGGATTGTGTTTAGCGATCAGGTTTTATCTACAATGTCTAACTATCGGCAAGTTTCTCCAAAAGCAAAAGAAGCAGGGGGGCAGCTATTTGCAAGGTTTGATGGCGAGGACACAATAATTATGGAAGCAACAACTCCCAAAATACTTGATAAAACAGGATGCTTCAACGTTTGGAGATTTATGATATGTACAGGAAAGGACTTCATTTTGTGGGAGATTGGCATACTCACCCGGAAAAATGGCCGTCACCTTCAGATAAAGATATAAACGATATGGTTGAATGTTTTAATTTATCCGTACACAATCTCCGGGCTTTTGTGATGGCGATAATGGGTACTGCGCAATTCCCGGAAGGGCTGCATGTAGCACTGGTTAAAGGAAGGACTGTAGTTCGTCTGGTAATATCTCCAGAATGATGTTTTGTAACTTTGGGGCACTACGATATACTAGACCTTGTCAAATTTTTAGTTGAAATCATCTGAGTGACTCCATGCAATTGCCTT
>CAYSWG010000128.1:0-7425 GCA_964434465.1 uncultured Geobacteraceae bacterium | reverse complement strand
GGGTGGACAGATGCCAATGCAGCGGCGTCTCCCGAAACGTGGTTTTGCACCCTTGACTAAACGAGTCTTCTCTCTTGTAAAGGTTGGGCAGCTAGATATTTTTGAGTCTGGTTCTACAATTACAATTGACGATCTTGTGACGGCCCGTTTAGTGGAATCAAATGTACGTCTGGTAAAAATTCTTGCGGACGGCGATTTGAGTAAATCTTTGAATATTTCTGCACATAAGTTCAGCTCAGCTGCCAGAGACAAGATTCTCGCTAATGGTGGTACGTGCCAGGAGATATAAATTGTTTGCGGTTATCAAGAATATACTGAGTATTTCTGATTTAAAGAAGAAGATTTTCTATTCTCTGGGTATGTTGGCTGTGTATCGTGTTGGATGTCATATTCCGACACCTGGAATTGATGCACAGGCTCTTACCCATTTTTTTTCACAGGCTAAAGGTACCCTTTTGGGTATGTTTGATATGTTTTCCGGTGGTGCTTTAGAGCGATTGACCGTCTTTGCTCTGGGCATTATGCCGTATATATCCGCGTCTATTATTTTCCAGTTGTTAACCGTAGTAGTGCCTTCAATCGAGAAATTGTCAAAAGAAGGTGAGGCAGGCCGTAAAAAGATAACGCAGTATACCAGATATGGGACTATTGTTTTGAGCGTCATTCAGGCGTTGGGGATCAGTATTGGTTTGGAAAGTATGCGTGGTCCTGCTGGAGAACTGGTCGTACCTGTTCCAGGGTGGAGTTTCAGGCTGCTCACGGTCTTGACCTTGACTGCTGGAACGGCGTTTATTATGTGGATGGGTGAGCAGATGTCTGAAAAGGGGATTGGCAACGGCATTTCCCTGATTATTTTTGCTGGGATTGTAGCAAGAATTCCTGTGGCAATATTTAATTCATTTAGATTGTTATCCAATAATGAGTTGCAGCTTTTTGCAGTTATTTTTGTGCTGGTTTTCATGTTCGCTGTAATTGCAGGTATAGTTTTTGTTGAGCGAGGCCAAAGACGATTACCTATACATTACGCGAAGCGTTCAACGGGCTTACGTTCTTATGCGACACAGTCCTCCCATTTGCCTTTGAAAATTAATATGGCCGGTGTTATTCCACCTATTTTTGCTTCATCGATAATTATGTTTCCCGCGACCATTGCCAATTTTATCGACGTTCCCTTAGTCAAGTCGTTTGCCGCGAGCTTTATACCTGGTAATCTGCTGTATGAATTATTTTATGTTGCTTTTATCGTGTTTTTTTGCTATTTCTACACGGCTGTTACCTTTAATCCACTTGATGTTGCTGAAAATATTAAAAAGCATGGTGGGTATATTCCCGGTATTCGTCCCGGCAAGGAAACGTCTGAGTATCTCGATAGTGTTCTGACTAAACTAACTTTCGTGGGTGCAATATATATATCTGTTGTATGTGTGCTTCCGTCACTTTTGATCAACGAGCTTAGTTTACCGTTTTATTTTGGCGGCACCGCGCTGCTGATAGCGGTTGGTGTCGGTATGGATACTGTCTCACAAATCGAGTCCCATCTCATTTCTCACAATTATGAAGGATTTATGAAGGGTGTTCGTTTGCGTGGACGGCGTTAGATACTCGCCCACCTTGAGTACTCAGTTTTAATGGGGTATTTGTTTTGATTATTTTGAAATCTCCTCAAGAAATTGAGAAGATGCGGTTCCCTTGTAAAGTTGTCGCAGAAGTTCTTCTGGTCTTGCAAGATAAGGTGAGGCCAGGTGTTACTACGTTAGCTCTGAATGAACTGGCTGAAAGTCTGGTAGCTAAGTATTCGGTTAAACCAGCGTTTAAAGGCTATGCCGGGTATCCTTATGCATTGTGCTGTTCGCTTAATGACCAGGTTGTGCACGGCATGCCGAGTTCTGCGCCCTTGGAAGAAGGTGACATTCTCAGTCTTGATTTCGGGGCATATGCTAATGGTTTTTACGGCGATTCCGCAATAACTGTGCCCGTTGGCTCGGTGTCGTTGACAGCTCACGATTTGATTTCTGTTGCAAAACGATCCTTGCATTCAGGAATAGAACAAGCTGTGGTTGGTAATCAGCTTTATGACATATCAGCTAAGATCCAGAGTGTTGTTGAGGGGCGGGGTTTTTCGGTTGTACGTGATTTTGTAGGACACGGTATTGGCAGGAGTCTCCATGAGAGTCCGCAGGTACCAAATTTTGGAATGCCGGGTCGTGGCCCGAAATTGCAGGTTGGCATGGTTCTGGCCATTGAGCCGATGATAAATGAAAAGAGTGCTACCGTTGAAATTCTTAGTGATGGATGGACGGCAGTTACCACCGATGGAGGTTTATCGGCGCACTTCGAACATACGGTTGCTATTACAGAGAATGGACCGGAAATATTAACGTGTCTCTGAATATTATCTGAGTATATGTGTGGAAAATGATTTGAAGGGGATGAATATGAAAGTACGTGCTTCAGTAAAAAAAATGTGCGACAAATGCAAGATTATTCGTAGAAAACGTATCGTTAGAGTTATTTGCGAGATACCGAAACATACTCAAAAACAAGGATAATAGTTTTAAGGAGGTGCGCGCTTTGGCACGAATTAGTGGTATAGATTTACCCAAGAATAAGCGAATTGAGATTGCGTTAACCTATATCTATGGTGTTGGCAGGCCGACAGCAAAAAAAATACTTGAAGAATGCAGTATCGATTGTAATATCCGCACGGAAAACCTTTCTGAACCTGAAGTTGCAAAGATTCGCGATTCAATCGATAAGAATATAAAGGTTGAGGGTGACCTGCGTAGAGAGGTTTCTCTTAATATTAAACGGCTTATGGATCTGGGTTGCTATCGTGGCCTTCGCCACAGGAAAGGTCTGCCTGTGAACGGACAACGCACTAAAACTAACGCCCGTACACGTAAGGGTCCTGCTCGAACTGTTGCCGGTAAAAAGAAATAGTTTCAAGTTAACGGAGGAAAGATGGCAAGCCCAGCACGTAAAGTTGTAAGAAAGAAAAAAGAGAAGAAGCATATACCCAATGGAGTAGCTCATATTCAGGCTACTTTTAATAACACACTTATTACAATTTCTGATCAAAACGGCAATGTACTTGCCTGGTCCAGCTCAGGTAGCAAGGGTTTTAAAGGTTCTCGAAAAAGCACTCCTTTCGCGGCGCAGATAGCGGCTGAGGATGCTGCAAAAAAGGCCCAGGAGCATGGAGTCAAGAATATTGAAGTGTACGTGAAGGGCCCTGGTTCCGGACGTGAATCTGCCCTCCGTGCTCTTCAGGCGGCCGGTTTTTCAATCAGTTTTATCAGAGATGTAACACCGATTCCTCATAACGGCTGCAGACCACCAAAGCGCAGAAGAGTATAGCTTATATAGAAGGAGGTTTTAATTGGCTAGATATACTGGTCCCTGTTGCAGGCTCTGCAGACGGGAAAACGTAGAATTGTTTTTGAAAGGTGAGCGTTGTTTCACTGACAAGTGTGCCATTAAGCGTCGGAATTATGCGCCCGGCCAGCATGGTCAGGCACGTGTTAAGATTTCGCCATATGGGATTCAGTTGAGAGAGAAGCAGAAGGTCCGTCGAATTTACGGAATTCTTGAAAAACAATTTAGAGGTTATTTCGAGAAAGCTGAAAGAATGAAAGGTGTTACTGGCGAGAATTTATTGTTTCTCCTGGAAAACAGATTGGATAATGCGGTATATCGCCTCGGGTTTGCTACTTCGAGAACACAGGCACGCATGCTGATTCGTCAAGGTCATTTCCAGGTTAATTCACGGCGGGTTGATATACCTTCTTACCAAGTGAAAGTCGGTGATACGATATCACTCAGGGACAAGAGCAAAACAATTGCTGTAATTAGTGATTCTTTGGAAGCTGTTGCACGCAGAGGGATTCCGCAGTGGCTTGAATTGAATAAGGATGCTTTTTGTGGCAAAGTCAGATCCCAGATAGTACGCGAGGATATAGTGACACCGATCCAGGAACAACTAATCGTTGAACTTTATTCCAAGTAATTGTTTTTGGTAGTGCTCCTGGGAGGATTATAGATGTACAAAAACTGGCGTGACTTGATTAAACCAAAAAAAATACAGGTAGATGCTGGAACACTTTCAGCTACGTACGGTAAGTTTTATGCGGAGCCTTTTGAACGTGGGTTCGGTACGACATTAGGTAACTCTTTACGGCGAGTCCTATTGTCATCCTTGCAGGGAACAGCAATTTGCTCTGTTCGTATCAAGGGTGTTCTGCACGAATTTTCCGCGATTCCTGGTGTAACAGAGGACATGACGGACGTCGTCCTCAACCTGAAGGGTGTCCGGCTGAAAATGTATGGAAGTGACTCACGCACCCTGCGGATTTTGCACAAGGGTTCTGGTGTTATTAAAGCTGGAGACATCATTACCGACAACAATGTCGAGATACTCAATCCAGAACACCATATCCTGACATGTTCAAAGGATGCAAACATTGAAGTTGAAATGGTCGTTAAGCTGGGCAAGGGTTATCTGTCAGCTGATCGAAATCGTGATGAAAAATCACCTGTTGGTACTATACCCATCGATTCCATTTTCTCACCAATCGAGAAGGTTAATTTTACCGTTTCCAATGCTCGCGTCGGTCAGATGACTGATTATGATAAACTGACCCTTGAAGTATGGACGGACGGAAGCATCAAACCTGAGGATGCTCTGGCGTTCGCTGCCAAGATTCTGAAAGAACAGTTGACTCTTTTCATTAATTTTGACGAGGAAGCAGAGGAGATCGAAGAAGTTGAGACGGAAGAGGATCGTGACCGAATTAATGAGAATCTCTATCGTTCAGTTGACGAGTTGGAGTTGTCGGTCCGCTCAGCCAATTGTCTTAAGAACGCTGGCATCAAGTTGATCGGTGAGTTGGTTTCCCGCACCGAAGCCGAGATGCTGAAGACACAGAACTTCGGGCGAAAATCCTTGAATGAAATCAAGGATGTCCTTGCAGACATGGGATTGACCCTCGGGATGAGTCTTGATGGTTTCCCTGACCCGGAAGTGCTTAAGCGAATTAGAGGCGAACGTCAGGAAGAGGAATGACAGGCTGATGTTCAGGTAAGAAAGGAATTGTAATCATGCGTCATAATAAAGCAGGTAGAAGACTTGGTAGAACTACCAGCCATAGAATCGCTATGTTCAGAAATATGGTTACCTCATTTATAAATCATGGCAGAATCGTTACAACTGACGCGAAAGCCAAGGAACTTCGCCCGATTGCCGAGAAGATGATTACACTCGGCAAGCACGGCGATTTGCACTCTGTTCGTTTGGCGGCGTCATATATTCGTGACAAGAAAACAGTAACCAAATTGTTTTCAGAAATCGCACCACGATACAAAGAGCGTCCAGGTGGTTATACCCGTATTGTGAAATTGGGTGTTCGGCTTGGCGATGCAGCGCCGCTTTCTGTAATCGAGTTGGTTTAGATCTTTCAGTTAAACACAGTGTTGTACAGGTTCTATCTACAGGAGACTGGTCTACGGATCACTCTCCTTTTTTTTCGTCGGCCTTCGGGCTGCAAAATGCCGCCTTCGTTGACATCCGTAAGTATTTGACTTATAGTGAAATCCGTTAGTTACTAAAAACATTGGGAATTTGACGATAAATCAATGCGTGATTTTAAACATCTGACTCACAAACGCACTTTTTCTTTCACTGCATTGTTCTCACATAAGAGGAAGCATTCCAATGTTTTCAAGTCTCTGCGGGAAACCAGAAAGCAGAAGCGACGTCTAGTCATTATTCTTCCGATCATTGCTCTGATTTTCGCCGGGTATCCATTGTTTTTTTTACTGTGTTCCCTGCCATGGTCTTATTCCGAGTTGTTCAAAAAATCAGGCGTAGCATTGGCAAAACTACAGTCGTCCATCAACACCAATGATACCTTCAAGGTTGCAGCTGACTTGATTGACCAGGTTGATTTTCAGGGTGGATCTAACCTTTTGCGGCTTGTTGATGGTAATACGTTGAAGTTTACCATTGATCCGCAACTTCAGTATACTGTCCAGGAAATGCTCATCGCGAAGGAGGTACCGTACGCCGTTTTCATCGCGATCGAGCCAAAGACCGGTAATATACTCGCTTTGACCGGGCATTCCCATAAAGATCCTTACTGGTCTCACGGATCCTATTTTCGACTCTATCCGATGGCGTCATTGTTCAAAATTATTACTGCTGCCGCTGCTCTTGAACAGAACAAGGTTGAACCCCACTCTGAATATCGATTCACCGGGTATACCTACTCAGAGAACCCAGAGCACTGGACGGTGACTTCAGGCTCAGGTGGTAATGCTTTACCCCTTTCCCTGGCAATGGGCAAGTCTGTAAATCCCGTATTTGGCAGTTTAGCCAGTGATATTGTCGGCAGGGAATCCATCATGTTGTATGCGCATCGTTTTGGATTCAACCAGACATTGTTCCCACGAACCCAGGTTACCCCGAGCCTGGCAGCTACCCCGGAGGACGACGATGCCCTCAAACTCATGGGCGCCGGTTTGGGTCGTGAAGTAAAAATATCCCCGCTACATGCCGCTGTAATCATGGCAGCACTGGCAAATCGTGGTACCATGGTAGCACCGGTTCTCATCGAGGAGATTATCGGTGCCGACAACAGTCGGTCCGTCACGCATGGTCCGGTGGTTATACGACAACTCGTAAAGGCGGAAACAGCGCTGAAGCTTGAGGAGATGTTGCTTACTACGGTCACCAGGGGTACCTCCCGGAGAGCTTTCCATGATCGACAAGGGCGCCCCAGGTTGGGTTCCCTGCAGGTAGCCGCAAAAACCGGTTCTATCAATGGTACTGACCCGGTCGGATCCTACACCTGGTTTGCCGCATACGCCCCTGTCGAAAATCCTGAGATAGCCATAGTCGCTCTCATCGTGAATCAGGACCGATGGAAGATCAAGGCCTCTCACTTGGGTGAGTATGCCCTTGAGCAGTTTTTCCTCAAAAGAGATGAAAAGCGGCAAGCCTTGCTCGTTCCACCTCACTAGCTTGAACTCGTGGATGGTCCTGATCCTGTTCGGGGGAAAACAGTGAACTGCAAAATGTGCGGTACGTGTTGTGTTGCTCCTGACATAAAGTCCCTGGGAAAACCTGTCGGGGTGCCGTGCGTCCATTTGGACAAGAATTGTCGCTGCGTGATATATGACTCACGACCAATGGTCTGCCGCTCGTATCGGCCCGATGAATTATGCGCGGGTATCAGCGCACCGAGTTTGTCCGAACGTGTTGCCAAGTATTTGAAGATATTTTCTCTGCAGGCATAAGCAGATGGTTTTCAGATGGTGATTGCAGCGAAGGTTTCATCGGCGCCCTGCGGGTTGTAGCGGCGCAAAACAAGCTGACTATTGACCAGTTCACCATAGGTATAGTGGGTTATCCAGTCCCCCAGAGAAAGC